>CAIVOR010000175.1 GCA_903907615.1 uncultured Microbacteriaceae bacterium
CGGATGGGAGAACTGACTGGTTGGAGTGGTTCAGCTCGACACGAATCGAACCGCCCCCCTCGAGCGGGATGGGAAAGTCGAGGCGCTCGTGTTTAATGCGCAGGTCATCAAGAGCCCGCAGGGCCTGCCGCGCAAAGTAGCCGATCTCCGGATCGTGACGCTTCTTCTCGAGCTCGCTAATCACGATCACGGGAATCACCACGCTGTGTTCGGCAAACCGAAATAGGGCCGTGGGGTCAGACAGAAGTACCGACGTGTCGAGCACAAACGTGCGCTCGGCCTGGCGACCCTTCTGCTCAGTGGCGGACGATTCCTTCGTGCGGCGCGAGGTTGTCGTTGACGACGTCTGCACACCATCGGGTTGCGGGGTCATGCCATCAAACTACGTCCGGTTACACACCAAGCTGGCGCGCGACACGCCCGGGAGACAGGAGTTTACGAAGTCTTCGAGCGGAGCCGTCGTCGGCCCTTTTGTTAGCTGCCGAAACGGCGCTCGCGACGGGTGTAATCGCGCATGGCGCGAAGGAAGTCGACCTCACGCAGGTCGGGGTACAGCGCCTCCACAAAGTAGAACTCGGAGTGTGCGCTCTGCCACAGCATGAAGTCGCTGAGCCGCTGTTCGCCCGAAGTTCGAATGACCAAGTCCGGGTCCGGAAGTCCGCCGGTGTAGAGATGGTCGCCGATGAGCTCGGGCGAGAGCCGCTCGGCGAGGTCATCAATCTTGCCTCCCGCCTTCTCGTGCTCGTGGATGATGCTGCGCACGGCATCGGCAATCTCGGCGCGACCGCCGTAACCGATGGCGAGGTTGACGTGCAGGCCCGTGTTGGTGGCCGTCTCCTTCTCCACCGCAACGAGGCGGGCGAGCAGATCAGCGTCCAACCCATCGTCGCGCCCCACGTGCTTGATTTTCCAGTTGCGCTGATGCCCGAGGTCTTCGGCCAGGCCGGCGATGATGTCGAACAGTTCGCGCAGTTCCTCGGGCGGTCGACCCGAGAGGTTGTCGGTCGACAGCAGGTAGAGCGTGACCATGCCGATGCCGAGCTCATCACACCACACCAAGAATTCAGGTACCTTGCGAGCGCCGGCGCGGTGACCGTGCGCGCTGCCCTCCAATGCCCGTTCCTTAGCCCAGCGTCGATTACCGTCGACAATCATTCCGATGTGGTGCGGGAGTCGGGAACGATCCAGTTCCTTGCGAAGCCGGCGCGCATACAGTGAATAGATCAGGCCGGGTTGAACCTGGCGATCAGGCATGGCACCCCCGCGACGGCACGGCAACCCCACACACGGACATCACGAACCGGCTTACTTCGTGCTCGCTGCGGCCTGCTCGGCGTCGAGTTTGGCCTCGATTTCTGCCCGGTAGCGCTGCCGGCGGATGCGGCGCACCATGTCCCAGACCAGCAATACGGTGACAACCCCCACAAAAAATGTTGCGATGAATCCCACAACACCCGGCGTAACGAGGTCGGGGTTGATGGCAGTATCGACAGCGAAGAACACAAGCGATCCTCTCTCGCGGCGGGGCGGCTAGCCTTATAGGACCAGCCTACCCGGCGCTCAGTGTGAGAAGAGAGGGCGTGACCCGTGTCATCACCGACCATCGAACAGCGTTACGGCCGCACCGCGTCGCCCCGACGCCGTAGAGCCATCGTGGTGTCGGTGATTGCGGTTGTGGTTGCCCTGGCGATCGGTTGGTTTATCTGGGCCAACCCGATCGGGGTCGGGCCCCAAGCCGTTGCCCGCGACACAGGATTCATTCTTGAAGATGATCGGGTGACGGTGATGTTCGACGTCACGTTCACGCCGGAACACGCCGGAGCGTGCGCCCTTCAGGCTCTCGACAAAGGGTTTGCCATTGTTGGTTGGAAAGTGGTCACGTTTGAGGCGGTGAGCGAGGAAACGCGCAGCAGCAAAGTGACGTTCCGCACCACATCGCCGGCCGTAACCGGTGTGGTCTCTTCCTGCTGGCTCACCTAGTCTCTCTATATGGCTGACCAGACCACACCCTTCCTTACTCAAGAGGCGTACGACCGCTTGGGCGCAGAACTTGCCGATCTTTCCACGCGTGGCCGCGAGGAAATCGCCAAGCGCATCGAGTTGGCCCGCGAAGAGGGCGACCTCAAGGAAAACGGCGGATACCACGCAGCCAAAGAGGAGCAGGGCAAGATGGAAGCCCGCATCCGCACACTGCAACACATCCTCAAAGAGGCTCAGGTGGGCGAGGCCCCCGAGAGCAAGGGAATCGTTGAACCCGGAACCATCGTGGTGGCCATTGTTGCCGGCGACAAAGAAGAGTTCCTTCTGGGGAGTCGCGAAATCGCCGACGGGGTCGACATCGACGTCCGCAGTGAATCAAGCCCACTGGGTGCCGCCATCATTGGCATGAAGCCCGGCGAGACCACCACCTACAAAGCGCCCAACGGTCGCGACATCGAGGTCACCATCAAGGACGTCAAGACCTTTACCGGCTAAGGCGACCCACGGTTTTTTCGGCGGCTAAATGTCGTCGGCGACGCGGATTTTGTAGCCGGCGTCGGTGAGTTTCTTCATGACCGCTGTGCGGTGCTCGGGTCCACGCGTCTCAATGTGCAGCTCGAGCTCGGCCTCGTTGATCTGAAACTTTCCGTGACGCGTGTGCACCACCTCGACCACGTTGGCGTTGGCCTCAGCAACCAGCTCGGCCGTGCGCGCCAACTGACCCGGACGGTCGGGCAGCATGATGCGCAACTTGAGGTAGCGTTCGGAGGCAGCCAGGCCGTGGGCGATGATGCGCTGCATGAGCATGGGATCGATGTTCCCGCCCGAGAGAATCGCCACGGTCTTTCCCGTGCCGGTCACCTTGCCCGCGAGGATGGCCGCAACAGCAACCGCGCCCGCCGGCTCGACCACGAGTTTTGCGCGTTCGAGCAGCATGACGAGCGCACGCGCGGTGTCGTCATCGCTCACGGTGACCACCTCGTCCACCGTGGCCTGAATGATCTCAAAATTGAGCGTTCCGGGAGTCGCCACGGCGATACCGTCGGAGATTGTGGGCAAAACGTCAATCTTGACCGGCTTGCCCGCGGCGAGCGAGGGCGGATACGCCGCCGCATTCTCCGCTTGAACACCAATGATGCGCACTGTGCGGCCGAGCTGGGCCGCCCGCTGCTTCATGGCACTGGCCACGCCCGAGATCAGGCCACCGCCGCCAATCGGCACGACGACGGTATCCACATCGGGCACCTGGTCCAGGATGTCGAGCCCCAGCGTTCCCTGACCCGCAACCACCTTGGGGTGATCAAACGGGGGAATAAAGACGGCGCCGGTCTCGGCGACAAAGTCCTTGGCCGCCTTGAGTGATTCGTTGAAGATGTCGCCCGCGAGAACCACGGTGGCGCCGTAATCCTGAGTGGCCTGCAACTTGGGCAGGGCAACACCAACGGGCATGAAGATGGTGGCCTTGATGCCCAGCGCTTGGGCGGCACGAGCGACACCCTGTGAGTGGTTGCCGGCCGATGCGGCCACGACTCCGCGGGCGCGCTCTTCCGGGCTGAGCGACGAGATGAGGTTGTAGGCGCCGCGCAGTTTGTAACTGCCGGTGCGCTGGAGGTTCTCACACTTCAGGAGGACTTCGGAACCCAACACGGCCGACAGAAACCGCGACGACTCCATAGGCGTAACCTGCGCCACATTGGCCACAACCGGACGCGCGGCCTCGAACTCTTCTAACGAAGGTCCGGGAAAAGGGGGCGCCGAGGTCATAACTGAAATCCTAGGCTCTAGAACTTGCCACCCATGTCATGTAGACGCTCAATTCGCTCAGCAATGGGCGGGTGGGTGGAGAACAACCGCGCGGCAAAACCGGGCTTGTCGGGGTCGGATATCCACATGTGCGCCATGCTCGACGACTTTCGGCGCACGGGCGCACCGTATTCACCGAGCTTTTGCAGGGCGCTGGCGAGGCCTTCGGGGTGCCGAGTGGTGAGTGCTCCCGTGGCATCAGCCAGGTACTCGCGCTGCCGCGACACGGCCAGCTGCACGAGCATCGCAACAATGGGCGCCAAAATAATTGCCACAAGTCCCAAGATGGCGACCACCGGATTGTTGTTGTCTCGGCTCCCGCGACCAAAGAAAGACATGCGCAACAGAATGTCGGCGATGATGCCCACGGCAACCACCAGCCCGAAGACAATCATCGACACGCGAATGTCGAAGTTCTGGATGTGCCCCATCTCGTGAGCAAGGACGCCCTCGAGCTCGGCGTCATCCATGATGTCGAGGAGTCCCGACGTCACGGCGATTGCCGAGTGTTTGGGGTCGCGGCCCGTGGCAAACGCGTTGGGTGCTGGATCGTTGATGATGTACACCTTGGGCATCGGCATGCCCGTGGTGATGGAGATGTTCTCGACCATGTTCCACAGTCGCGGGTTCTGCTCGCGCTGGATCTGGATGGCGCCGGTGAACATGAGCGCCTGCGATCCGGCAGCGAAGTACTGGAGCACGGTGTACAGAATGGCGCCAATAACCACAAAGATCAGAATCGAAATGTTGTCGTAGGTGTAACTAGCCAACCAGCCCAGGCCACCAATGATGATGAAGAAAATCACCATGATGAAGACGGTGTTGCGCTTATTGGCCGCGATGGCGGAATACACGTGTACCTACCCGTTGAGGAGTGAGAGTGGCAAGAACGGCGGGTTAGAACTGAACGCGCGGGGGTTCTTGCAGTGAGGCGGCATCGGCAACGTCGAAGAACTCGCGCTCGCCAAAGCCGAGTCGCTTGGCCCAGGCGTTGTTGGGGAAGACCTTGATCTTCGTGTTGAACTCGCGCACGCCACCGTTATAGAAGCGGCGGGCAGCCTGGATCTTGTCTTCGGTGTCAACCAGTTCGCCCTGCAACTGCAGGAAGTTGGCGCTGGCCTGAAGCTGCGGGTAGGCCTCGGCAACGGCGAAGATGCTCTTCAACGCGCTTTGCATCATGCCTTCGGCCTTAGCGGCTTCGGCAGGTCCGTCGGCAGAAATCGTGGCGGCACGCGCCTTGGTGACGTTCTCGAAGACCGCCTTCTCGTGTGAGGCGTACCCCTTCACCGTCTCAATGAGGTTGGGGATGAGATCGGCACGACGCTTGAGCTGAACCGTGATGTCGCTCCACGCCTCGTCAACGCGAACGTTGAGGGTGACGAGCGAGTTGTATGTGGCCCACAAATAGATGCCCACGATAACCGCGAGAGCAACGATGACAATGATGATCGGAATGAGAACGTCCATGCCTCTATCGTATGGGGGCAAGCCTGAAAGTCGCCCGAAAGAATCATGGATGCGAAGGTCCACTTCGCCGACCGGATTTCACGAGGCCGGGACTTCTGAATTCACGGGGTTACTTGTGCTGGATCAGACCATAATTGCGGCCGCCGGGTCCGCGAAAGTGTTGAAACATGACGGGACCACCGTCGGTTACATCCGTCACCGATTCAAAGCCGGCGTCGATGAGTTTCGCACCGTCGGCCACGATATCAGTCACGGCA
>CAIVOR010000176.1 GCA_903907615.1 uncultured Microbacteriaceae bacterium
CATTGGCGGCGGCCGCATCGAGAACCTGCTGGACGCGGTGAACGTGCGATGAGAAGCTGGCCACGATCACGCGACGGGGTGCGCGGTGAATCACGTTTTCGAGCACCGGACCGATGTCCTTCTCGAGCGGAGTGAAACCCGGCACGTCGGCGTTGGTGGAATCCGGCAGGAAGAGATCGACACCCTCCTCGCCCAAGCGGGCGAACGCACGAAGATCGGTGACCCGACCATCCAGCGGGAGCTGATCCATTTTGAAGTCACCCGTGTGCAGGACGGTTCCCGCCGACGTTCGAATGGCCACGGCGAGCGCATCCGGAATCGAGTGGTTGACGGCAATGAACTCGAGATCGAACGGTCCGAACTTCTCACGCCCACCCTCGCGCACCGTGAGCGAATACGGCTGGATGCGGTGTTCCTTGAGCTTGGCTTCAATCAGAGCCAGCGTGAGCGCAGAACCCACGAGTGGAATGTCGGAGCGCAGGCGCAGGAGGTAGGGCACCGCACCAATGTGGTCCTCGTGACCGTGCGTGAGAACCACGGCAAGGATGTCATCGAGACGCTCGCGGATGGGCGTGAAGTCGGGAAGGATCAGGTCGACGCCCGGCTGGTGCTCCTCCGGAAACAGCACACCGCAGTCGACGATGAGCAACTTGCCGTCCATCTCGTAGACGGCCATGTTGCGACCGATCTCTCCGAGCCCGCCGAGCGGCGTGATGCGAAGGGTGCCTGCTTCGAGGGCGGGCGGGTCAAATATGTCGTTGGGCATAACTCTCATTCGTGAGTGGCCCAGAACTGCTAGCGCGTGGTGCCGGCAATCTTGGGGAGGGCTCCCCCAGCCGCAGCATTACGGTCAGGGCGGAAATTACTGAAGTCGACCCCATCGACGCTGGCCACCAGAGCGAGCTCGTCTTCGATCGTGGCGGCCTCGCTCTCTTCGGGGCCTACCAGGGGAAGTCGGACGCGCGGGGTGCTGATGCGCCCCAGGCCGTGAAGCACGTACTTGGCGGCCACCGTACCGGGCACGTGTGTCATGACGGCCCGCACGAGAGGCTCGAGCTTCTTGTGCTCGGCCGTCGCGGTGGCGAGGTCGCCCGCATTAATCGCGTCGACCATGGTGCGGTACGGGCGCGGCGCAATGTTGGCCGTCACGCCAATCAGGCCCGACGCACCAATCGAGAGGTGGGGCAGGATGTTGGCGTCATCGCCCGAGAAATACAGTAGATCGGTCTGGTTGAGTACGCGGGACACCTCGGCGAAGTCGCCCTTGGCGTCTTTGATCGCTCGGATGTTGGGGTGGTGCGACAGGCGCAGGATCGTCTCGTAGTGAATGGGAATGCCCGAGCGCCCGGGGATGTCGTAGACAAGCATGGGCAGGTCGGTGGCATCGGCAATCATGCGGAAGTGAGTCAGCACGCCCGCCTGAGTCGGCTTGTTGTAGTAAGGGGTGACCGCCATGATGGCATCCGCGCCAGCCTTGACCGAGTCCTGCACCAACTTGATGGCGTGCGCCGTCTCGTTGGAGGGACCGCCCATGATGACCTTCGCGCGCGAGCCGGCAACCTTCTTGGCCACCTCGACGAGCGTGATTTTCTCGGCGTCGGTGAGCGTGCTCGTCTCACCGGTGGTGCCGGTCACGACGATGCCGTCGGCACCATTGCTGACAACGTCGTCGATCAAACGCTCGACATCGTTCCACAAAACTTCGCCGTCGGTATCGAAGGGCGTGACCAGGGCCACAAGCACCTGCCCGAAGGGATTTACCGCATTACTCACTCGTCAAGGCTACCGGCAGTCACGCCCTACGGCGCCACACGCCCGTTGGCATTGAAGGTTTCGTAGGTCAACGGCATCAACGTTGCGAACGCCTCTTCCATTTTCTCGGCCACCATCTCGATCTCCCGCTGGGGGAACGACGGAAAGTGTGTGCCCTCACGCTTCGTGCGCAGGCTCAAGAAGTTCATCAGCGAACGCGCGTTCATGGTGACGTACATCGACGAGTAGATCGCGACCGGGAGGACGCCACGAGCCACCTCACGCGCCACTCCAGCGGCCAACATCCGCTCATATTGCTCGTAGGCAAAGGTCACGGCAGCCTTGGTGGCCTCCGCCGTGAGTGCCACTTGCTCGGGAGTACCCGGCTCGAAGTCGTAGGAGCCGGGCTTGCCCACCTGAATGAGGTTGCGATCCGATGCGGGCACATAAAACACGGGACGAAGCTCCCGGTAGCGGCCCGACTCTTCGTTGTAACTGGCGATGCGGTGGCGCATGAACTCACGGAACACGAAGATGGGCGCCTGCACGTAGAACGTCATGGAGTTGTGCTCAAACGGTGAACCGTGGCGGTCGCGCATGAGGTAGTTGATCAGGCCCTTGTCGCGGGCCGCGTCTTCCGGGGACGCTTCGGCGCGCGAGGACTCGAGGGTTTGCTCACCCTGGGTTGACACACGTGCAGCAAAAAGAACGTCAGAGTCGTTGGCGCTTGAGCGCACCAGCTCGACCGACACATCGGAGCGAAACTCAATATCCGTCACGAGAACAAACCTAACGGTCACGGACACTCGACACAGGGCGACGCACCGGAATCCTCCGCCGTAACGCTGCGTCACACGGGTAGGACGGTGGGCCGAAGTTGCCTAGCGTGGACACCAATGAACCCGTGGATTGTTGTCGGCATTCTGGCCGGACTCGTCATCGTAGCGACGGCGATTGGTCTGGTCGCTCGGTCGCGCGCCGGTCGAGTGCAGGAAGTTCGCGGGCTGCGGTTCGTCAAACGCGTCGAACTCGACACCGATCTCCCGTTCGGCTCGATGGCGACATTCGTACAGTTTTCGACGGAGATGTGCTCGCGTTGCCCGGGCACAAAGGCGCTGCTCGTGCGCACGGCCGAATCCCGCCCGGGGGTTCGCTACATCGAGGTGGACCTCACACACCGCCCCGACATCGCCTCGAGTTTCAACGTTCTGCAAACACCCACCACGCTCGTTCTCGATAACAGCGGCGCCATTGCCGCTCGCATCGGAGGAGCACCCCGACCCGAGGCGGTTCGCACCGCTCTCGATATCGCACTGAGGAGAGATCATGGCCACTACGTCATCTAAGTCCAGCCCGCTCGCGGCACAGCCCGGCCAGAAAGGCATCGACCCCCGCGGCCCCCGCTTCGGCGCCGCCATCACCACCGTCCTGTTGGCCGTCACTGTTGTCCTGGGCCTGGTGGGTCCATCGGTCGTTGCCGGCACCACGCTCGCCCAGCGCCTGGCCGACCCCGCCTTCTGGCTGCTGGCCGTCATCACCGTGCTGTTTGCCTGGGGAGCCTTCGGCGGAATCCAGTCGCACCCCTACGGTAGGTTTTTCCGCGCGGTGATCGCTCCGCGACTGGGCAAGCCCACCGAACTGGAAAACCCCAAGCCGCCCACCTTCGCTCAACTCATCGGGTTCATCATTGGGCTCGCTGGGATTGTGCTTGACCTGATCGGTGTGCCCTACGGTCTCGTGGTGGCTGCCGCGTTTGCGTTCATCGCTGCGTTCCTCAACTCCGTCTTTGGCTACTGCCTCGGTTGCCAGATCTACCTGCTGCTGGCCCGTGCGGGTATTGTCGGACGCGGAGGCAAGACCGCCTAGTTTCTGGCGCACGCGTCGAGTGATGAGCGTGTCTGGCCTCTCGAAACCGGTTCGGGAGGACTCGTGACGAAACGCGTACTGATTGCCGGTGGCTCGGGCATGATCGGCCAAGCACTGGCACAGGAGTTGCGCGCGGACGGCTGGGAGGTGCACACCCTCAGCCGCAACACGGATCGTGCAACTACCGATTCGCACGTGCACGCCTGGCAGCCGGGTCAACATCTCGACCTCGATGCACTGGGCGGTTTTGCCGCAATCGTGAACTTGGCGGGGTCGTCCATCTCGCGCATGCCGTGGACGGCGAAACGACGAGCGGACATTCTCGACTCTCGC
>CAIVOR010000177.1 GCA_903907615.1 uncultured Microbacteriaceae bacterium
GCCGATCTGGCTGAGGTTTTCCTCCGTCACCTCGGTGATCCAATTTTCGAAGGCCGACAGGACGAGGCTCTCGGAACCCGAGAATCGGGGATAGGCGGCCCCCGTCGTCACGCGCGCGGTGCGCGAGATGCGCGTCATCGAGGCCGCGGCAACGCCCGACGTCGAGATGACTTTCACCGCCGCATCCATGAGTCGACGGTCCATGGAGTCGGTGGTGGCCAGCGGGTCACTCACCTGGGGAAGGGGTGTTGAGGTGAGGGGTGGTGGTGGATTCTGACACTCGTGACCGAGCTTCCAGATGAAGCGCTCCCCAAAAACAGCCTGAGTGACGTCGCTGTCAACTTTGTACGTGAGAATTTCACCCAAGCGAGCAGCCGCGACCCAGGCAACCTTTAACGACACATATTCGGACGCGTGGCTCCTCGTCTGCCACCATTCGCCCACCGATGGATTCACCACTTCGGAAAGTTCCGGAATGCGGTGCGCCACGGCAAACACCTCGGCCATCACCTCGAGCTCAATCTTCTCGTCCGCGCTCGACCCGGCGAGGCTCACGCTGGGGTTGACGAGCCAATCAAGGAATGCCGCGCCGCGCGCGAGCCAGAGCTCGGCCAGCAAACCGCCGACTTCGCCAAAGTAGGCGTAGAAGGTGGGGCGCGAGGCTCCGGCAAGAGTGGCGATTCGGCTCACCGAAAGCCGATCGATTCCGGTTTCACCAATGGCTACAACGGCCGCATCGACAAAGCGAGACACCGTGCGCGCTTGGCGCGCATCCGAAAGTTCGCTCATTCTTACAGCGTAAGCGAATGTGCCGCCGGCCGCTCGCTGCTCGGGGTGTTAGTCGCCCGCGGCAATCTCCATCGCCCGGGCCATTGCCGCCTTCATTGCCGTCTCGAGCAGTTCGGCAAGGTGGGCCTGCTCGAGGGTTGCGATGGCGCGCTCGGTTGTTCCGTTAGGGCTTGTGACACGTCGGCGGAGTTCCTCAGGCTGCTCTCCCGAGGCGATGACCAGTTCGGCCGCACCCCGCACTGTCTCACGCACGAGCAGCGCGGCCTCGGCCTGAGTAAAGCCCTGTTGCCGAGCTGCTTCTTCCCACTGCTCGATGAGATAAAAAACGTATGCCGGGCCCGAACCCGAGATGGAGGTCAGGGCGTTCAAGCGCTCCTCGCCCACCACGACGACACTGCCCACGGTCGCGAAGACGCTCTCCACCAAATCTTGCTGAACCTGGGTGACGCGCGCGCCCACCGAAATACCGGTCACTCCGCGGCGGATCTGTGCCGGAGTGTTGGGCATGGCACGCATCACGGCGCGCTGGCCGCCGACGGCCTCCTGCAGTTGCTCCAGCGTTTTACCGGCCGCCACACTCACCACCACGGCGTCGTCATCGAGATCTCCGGCAACCTCGGCGAGCATGTCGGCAATCCCCGCCGGTTTCACGGCCACGATGATCACCTTGGCACCTCGCACCGCCTCGCGGTTTGCCTCGGGATTCTCGCTCGTCACCCACGCCGTGACGCGGGGCTCGGTAACGAAATCGGTCGCCGCCTCGACGCGTCTGTTGGTGATGCGGATGCCCGTGGCCACGTGCACGTGGGGCGAGAGGAGACCCTGAAGAATCGCGCGGCCCATGGAACCGGCTCCCAGAATGGCAATGGCCGGCAAGTGCAGCGGGGAATCGTGGGTCACGCTCACATTCTAGGATTGGGGGAGACAGCTTCGAGGGAGGCAACCGGTGAGTGCATCTGGCGGAAAACGAGCAATCGTGGCGGCACTACTGGCGAATCTTGGAATCGCGGTGACCAAATTCGTGGCGTGGGCCTTCTCCGGGTCGAGCTCGATGCTCGCCGAGGGAGTGCACTCACTCGCCGATTCGGCCAACCAACTCCTGTTGCTTCGTGGTGGCAGTCGCTCACGGCGCCAGGCGACCAAGCAGCATCCGTTTGGCTACGGCCGCGAACGTTTCATTTACGCGTTCGTGGTGTCGATCATCCTGTTCACCGTTGGTGGCGCGTTCTCGATATACGAGGGAATTGACAAGCTGACCCACCCACACGCCCTCGAAGTCTGGTGGCTGCCGATTCTGGTCCTCAGCGTGGCGATCGTGCTCGAGTCGTTCTCTTTGCGCACGGCCATCACAGAATCGAACCCCTTGCGTCAAGGCGCCTCGTGGGTGAAGTTCATCCGGCGCGCCAAAGCGCCGGAGTTGCCCGTAGTTCTGCTCGAGGATTTCGCGGCGTTGATTGGATTGGTTTTTGCCTTCGCTGGAGTGGGCCTCACGGTCATCACGAACGACCCGATATGGGACGCCATTGGCACGATCTGCATCGGCGCGCTTCTCGTTGCCGTTGCGGTGATTCTCGGCATCGAGACGAAGTCACTGCTCGTGGGCGAGGGCGTGAGCGATGAGATGTTCGTGCACATCACCGACGCCATCTTGGCCGGCCCCGAAGCACAGCGCATCGTGCACATCAAGACGCTCTACCTGGGGCCCGAGGAAGTTCTCGTCGCGACCAAACTGGCCTTCCCGGCCAAGCTCCCGTTTGCCCAGGTCGCGGCCGGCATCGATACCATCGAGGCGCGCATCCGCGAGCGTGTTCCCGAGGCTCGCGTCATCTACATCGAGCCCGATGTCGATCGCGGCGATCCCGCCAACATGTCCACCGACTCCATCGTCATTCGAGGAAGTGACTAGTGAGCAAGAAAGCCCTCATCGTTCAGCACGACCCCACGATTCATCTCGGCAACCTCGAAGAGGTGTTGACCGAAGCGAACATCGAACTCGTGGTGGTTGACGCGCGCACCTACGATTTCGACGAAGTGCCCGCGGACATTGATCTCGTGGTCGTTCTGGGCAACGACCACGGTGTCTATGAAAAGGATGAACGCCCGTACATTGCGCGCGAAGAGGCGTGGTTGAGGGCGTGGACGCGGGAGAAGCGTCCCACACTGGGCGTGTGCTTCGGGGCGCAGATTCTGGCCAGCGCACTCGGCGCCGAGGTCTATCGGGGCGACACGCGGGTCGTGGGCTTTCGCACCGTCACCCCCACGCCTGCCGGACGTGACTCGCCGGTGAGGTTCTTTGCCGACATCCCCGTGATGGAGTGGCACGGGGACACGTTCACGCTCCCCGAGGGCGCCACGCGTCTCGCGGGTTCTCGCGACTATGAAAACGAAGCGTTCGCGGTTGGGGACTGGGCCTTGGCAGTTCAGTTTCATCCCGAAACGACCCCGGAGATGCATGAAACGTGGCTCGAGGATGCTCACGCGTGGGTTGAGGATGCCGGCTACGACCTCGGCGCCCTTCGCGTCGAACGTGAGACCCACATCGCGGCCATGCAAGGGGCCAGCCAAGACATGCTCAGAGACTGGTTGGCGAACCTCGAAAAAAGCCGGTGAGTAGCTCGGCGCACTCGACCGACAGAACTCCCGTCGTCACCTCAACGCGGTGGGGAAGCCTGCGGTCGCGCAGGAGGTCATAGACCGAGCCCACGGCACCTGCCTTCTCATCCCAGGCCCCGAAAATCACACGCGGGATGCGGGCCGCCAGAATTGTGCCCGCACACATGGCGCAGGGTTCGAGCGTGACCACCAGAGTCACATCGTCCAGACGCCAGGCACCGCGGTGCGCAGCCGCGTCACGCAGGGCCAGGACCTCGGCGTGCGCC
>CAIVOR010000178.1 GCA_903907615.1 uncultured Microbacteriaceae bacterium
AGGCACCAGGCGGAAGGGATAGTGGTGGGTGCGCGACCGAATCGTTCCGATGACCTTGTCGGGTTCCGTCGTCGCAAAGATGAACTTGACATGCTCGGGCGGCTCTTCGACGATTTTGAGGAGAGCATTGAAGCCCTGCTGTGTGACCATGTGTGCTTCGTCGAGGATGAAAATTTTGTAGCGGTCGCGAGCGGGCGCAAAACCCGCTCGCTCTCGAAGTTCACGCGCGTCATCGACCCCATTGTGGCTTGCCGCATCAATCTCGACGACGTCGAGCGAGCCCGAACCGTCTCGTGACAACTCGACACAACTGTCACACTTTCCACAGGGCGTATCGGTCGGGCCTTCGGCGCAATTGAGGCATCGGGCAAGTATTCGGGCGGAGGTCGTCTTGCCGCAACCACGAGGCCCTGAGAAGAGGTAGGCGTGATTGACACGATTCTGACGAAGGGCGGCACGCAGTGGATCGGTCACTTGAGATTGCCCGATGAGTTCATCGAATGATTCGGGTCGGTACCGACGATAAAGAGCGACTGCCACCCTATGAGATTACCTGCACCCGCCGACTTTCAAGGGGCGGCGCGAGCGCTGAGCTGTGAGTAAATGAGCCAAAAAGACCCCTCACGCACCCGCCAGAGCCGGGTTACCCTTGCTTCGTTTCCAACCTGGGGGAGTTGGCCTGGGTGGCGCCACGCGAGGGGCTGGCATCATTCTATTCCTCGGGAGCGATACTGGAACAGTGATTATTGAACCGCGGCTCGTGAAATTGACAACTCGAACCGAGGTGGACGTCCGACGGTCGATCCCTCACGCGAAACTTCGGCGCATCGGCGCGTGGGTGTTCGTGGACCATTTCGGTCCGACGGAACAGGTCGACGGAATGACGGTCGCCGCCCACCCGCACACGGGTTTGCAGACGGTTACGTGGCTCGTGGATGGGCTCATCGATCACCGCGACAGCCTCGGGACGGCCCAGAACGTGACACCGGGTTCTCTCAATCTCATGACCGCAGGCGTGGGCGTATCGCACAGCGAACGGAGCCTGCCCGGGCCGGAACACCTGCATGCCGTGCAACTGTGGATTGCGTTGCCCGATGATGTGCGCTCGATGGAACCAACATTCGAACACATCGAAACCGTTCCAACGGCGACATTCGGCGACCATGTTGCCCAGGTTTTTGTTGGGCAATGGGGCGAAGCAGCCTCGCCAGCGACCGTGTTTAGTCCACTCGTTGGGGCCGAGGTGTCGGTTGGAGACGGTGGGTCGATTCCGCTCAACCCAGCCTGGGAATACGGGGTTCTGAACATCAACGGTTCGATGACGGCGAACGGTAAGGATGTTCCGCTGAATGCGCTCTGGTATTCACCGGTGGGCTCGGCCGAGCTAACTCTCACTGGCTCGGGAACCGCAATTGTCATCGGTGGCGAGCCGTTCCTCGAACAAATCCTCATGTGGTGGAACTTCATCGCCCGTACTCACGAGGAAATCGAAGAAATGCGGATGGATTGGAACCTTCACACCTATCCGCCGATTGCCGACCGAGTTGGCGGATGGATCCCCGCGCCCGAAATGCCCAACGTGACGCTGATGGCGCGTTAGTGCGGGTGGTTAGGCACAGAGTTTCCGAAGTGACGCCATCAC
>CAIVOR010000179.1 GCA_903907615.1 uncultured Microbacteriaceae bacterium
CAAGGCTTGGCATCGGCGGTGGGATTCGCCTACGCGTCACGTTTTGAACGCGGTCTCTTCGACCCCGATGCACCGGTGGGTCAGAGCCCCTTTGATCATTTCGTTTACGTCATCGCGGGAGATGGCGACCTGCAGGAAGGCGTTACCGCCGAAGCCTCCTCGCTCGCGGGGCATCAGAAGCTGGGCAACCTGATTGCGATTTACGACAGCAATCAGATCTCCATCGAGGACGATACGAACATCGCCTTTACCGAAGACGTTCATCAGCGCTATGAGTCATACGGCTGGCATGTGCAGACGGTCGATTGGAAAAAGACGGGCGACTACGTCGAAGACGTTCCTGAGCTCTTTGCCGCCATACAGGCCGCGCAGGCAGCCACCGACAAGCCCTCGCTGATCGTCCTGAGGACAATCATCGGGTGGCCGAGCCCTGGCAAGCAGAACACCGGAAAGATTCACGGATCGGCACTGGGAGCAGATGAGCTCGCCGGGCTCAAGAAGGCCGTTGGGTTCGACCCGGAGAAATTCTTTGATGTCGATGCGGACATCATTGCGCACACACGCGAAGCGCTTACCCGCGGAGCTGCCGCTCGTGAGCAGTGGCAATTGAGTTTCGACGCCTGGGCTGCGAAGAACGCCGACCGAAAGGCGCTGTTCGACCGCCTCGAGGCGGGAACCTTGCCCAAGGGGCTCGCCGATGTTCTGCCCGAGTTTGCGGGTGACACCGAAGTGTCTACGCGTGCCGCATCGGGTAAAGTCATCAACGCCTTGGCGGCAGCTCTTCCCGAACTCTGGGGTGGCTCAGCTGACCTCGCCGAATCCAACAACACCACCATCGACGGCGCTCGTTCGTTCGTGCCGCCGGAGTGGTCGACGCACGAGTGGACGGGTGATCTCTACGGCCGCGTGCTCCATTTCGGAATTCGCGAACACGCGATGGGCGCGATCCTCAACGGGATTGTGCTGCACGGAAAGACGCGGGCCTTCGGCGGTACGTTCCTGATCTTTAGCGACTACATGCGTCCCGCTGTTCGTCTCGCCGCCCTCATGAAGGTTCCGTCCATTTTCGTGTGGACTCACGACTCTGTTGCTCTCGGAGAAGACGGCCCGACGCACCAGCCGGTCGAACAGCTCGCAACGCTCCGTGCCATTCCGGGCTTGGACATGGTCCGACCCGCTGACGCCAATGAGGTCGCCTACGCGTGGCTCACCATGCTTCAGCGACAGAATGGGCCCGCCGGCATCGCCCTGACGCGTCAAAACATTCCTGTTTTCGCCCGTGGCACGGGTGCTGCCACGGCTACCGAATTTGCACACGCCTCCGCGACGGCCAAGGGCGCCTATGTCCTGATTGATTCCGATGGCACGCCTGACGTCCTCCTCTTGGCCACCGGCTCGGAGGTTCAGTTGGCTGTCGCAGCTCGCGAAGAGCTGGCTACCGCGGGCATCTCAGCGCGCGTAATTTCTGCCCCCTGTTGGGAATGGTTCGAGGAACAATCGGTCGAGTACCGAGAAAGCGTGATCCCGTCGTCGGTCACCGCACGCGTGAGCGTCGAGGCCGGCCTCTCTCTGTCGTGGCATAAGTTCCTGGGATCGCGCGGCCGCGCTGTTTCCATCGAGCACTTCGGCGCGTCGGCCGACTACAAAGCTCTCTTTCGCGAGTTTGGCGTGACGACCGAGGCCGTCGTGGCAGCGGCGCGCGATTCGTTGGCTGCTGGCTAGAACCGATTCTCACGTTGAGGCAGTTGCCTGGACGACACCCACCACAAAGGAAATAATGACTACTCCCACTGCGCAGTTATCGAAGGCTGGCGTCAGCATCTGGCTGGATGACCTGTCGAGAGAGCGCATCACCTCGGGTTCGCTCGCCACACTGATTTCCAGCCACGATGTGGTTGGTGTGACAACCAACCCAACGATTTTTGCCGCGGCACTGACAGACGGGGAGTCCTACGCTCAGCAAGTCCGCGAACTCGCCAGTTCGGGCGTTGACGCGGACGAAGCAGTTTTTCAGATCACTACGACGGACGTTGCTTCAGCGTGTGACATCTTCCGTCCTGTGTTCGACAAGACGCACGGGGTCGACGGTCGGGTGTCGATTGAAGTGTCCCCCACCCTCGCACACGACGCCCCCGGAACTATTGCCGAAGCGCAGCGACTGTGGAACACGATGGGCAAAGCAAACGCGCTCATCAAGATTCCGGCAACACTCGCGGGCCTTGACGCCATCACCGACGTCATCGGCGCGGGCATCTCGGTCAATGTGACGTTGATCTTTAGTTTGGAGCGCTACGCGGCTGTCATCGATGCGTTCATTGCTGGCCTTGAGAAAGCACACGCCGCCGGCATCGACCTCAGCACGATTCATTCGGTGGCGTCGTTCTTTGTGTCGCGTGTCGACACCGAAATCGATAAGCGTCTCGACGCCATCGGCACCGACGCGGCGCGCGCACTCAAGAGCACCGCTGGCTTGGCAAACGCCCGATTGGCCTATGAGCTGTATGAGCAGCGTTTTGCGACCCCTCAAGCGGCCCGCCTTCTCGCGGCCGGCGCGAATCGGCAACGTCCCCTCTGGGCGTCGACGGGAGTAAAGGATCCCAACCTTCCCGACACGCTCTACGTCACCGAGCTGGTCGCAGCTGGCGTGGTCAACACCATGCCCGAAAAGACGCTCCTGGCAACGTTCGATCACGGAGTCGTTGTGGGAGACACCATCACACCGAATGTTGCGGCGGCCCACGAGTTCTTCGCTCAGTTGGCTGAGGCGGGTGTTGACATCGATGATGTCACCGACCTGCTGGAACGCGAAGGTGTTGACAAATTTATTGTGTCGTGGGGCGAACTCCTCGAGACAGTCCGAACCGCTTTGGAGGCAAACCGATGAACTTTCGCGTGCACGTAACAGGTTCCACCAAGGATTTTGTTGACGCCACTCTGCCCGGCCTCGTTTCGAGCTTCGTTGCCTCACGAATCACGGATCAGGACCCCACGCTGTGGGGCGCCGCCGCCGAGGCGGAGTCAGCCATTCGCCTCGGGTGGGTCGAGTCAGTCAATTCCTCACGACCCCTTGTCGCCGAGATTGATCTATTGCGCTCAGAACTCCACGCACAGGGCGTGACGCGCATAGTTCTCGCCGGCATGGGAGGGTCGTCGTTGGCCCCCGAGGTCATCGCCCAGACGGCCAACGTCGAGCTCACCATTCTTGATTCAACGGAACCAGGTCAGGTCGCTGCCGTATTGGGTGACCGGCTCGCACAGACCGCCCTCGTGGTCAGCAGCAAGTCGGGCTCGACGGTTGAGACCGACAGCCAGCGACGCGTATTCGCTGAGGCTTATGTGTCGGCAGGAATTGATCCGTCCAAGCGCATCATCGTGGTGACCGATCCGGGTTCACCCCTCGAGGCCACCGCCCGAGCCGCCGGTTATCGAGTGTTCAACGCGGACCCGAATGTGGGTGGCCGCTTCTCGGCCCTCACTGCTTTTGGACTTGTTCCTGCCGGCCTCGCCGGCGTCGACATCGGCGAATTGCTCGACGAGGCTGCTGCGGCATCGCTCGAACTCGCTATTGACCACCCTGAGAATCCGGGACTCATTCTCGGCGCTGCACTGGCGGCCGGTGTGCCCGTTCGCAACAAACTCGGTCTGGTTACCGATGGCACACACATTGTTGGTCTTCCGGACTGGGTCGAGCAGCTCGTTGCAGAATCGACGGGCAAAGAGGGCAAGGGCCTCCTGCCGGTCGTTCTCGATGTTGTTTCTGCCGAGCTCACCGCAGGTCTGCCCGACCTGAACGTAGTCCGACTCGTTGACGACGCGCACGCGCACCATCTCCTGAAGCACGATCGCCACGAGGGTGAGATTCTCGTGTCGGGAACCTTGGGCGCGCAGTTCCTCGCATGGGAATATGCCACGGCAGTCGCCGGAATGCTCATCGGAATCAACCCCTTCGACCAGCCGGACGTTGAGGCGGCAAAGGTTGCTGCGCGTGGACTCTTGGACGCGCGTCCCGAGCCAACGGCACCCACGTTCGTTGAGGGCAACATTGAAGTGCGCGCTCAGGGTGTGGACCTCGCGGGAGCCAGCACGGTTCGCGAAGCGATTTCCACGCTGCTGGGAACCCTTGGTGCCGACGGTTACGTCTCCGTTCAGGCCTATCTCGACCGCATTGCGCTCCCCCAGGCCGCCGGAGTTCGTGATCTCGTGGCGCGTCGGGCATCACGACCCGTCACGTTTGGTTGGGGCCCGAGATTCCTGCACTCGACCGGTCAGTTCCACAAGGGTGGCCCCGCCGTCGGTGTCTTCATTCAGATTCTTCAGCGCCCTGCAGCCGACCTGCCTATTCCGGACATGCCGTTCACCTTCGGTCAACTGATTGCGGCTCAGGCCGCCGGTGATGCGGCAGTACTGTCGGCGCACGGTCGGCCGGTGCTCACGCTGACGCTCACGGGTTCGAGTCCCGACCTCACACAACTCTTTGAGGCGTTCAACTAAACCATGCCGAGTGAGGATGAGCCCCTTTTTGACAATCCGCTACGGGTTGCTGAAGATCGGCGACTGAATCGCATTGCCGGCCCGTGTGGTCTCATCATCTTTGGCGTGACAGGTGACCTCTCGCGCAAGAAATTGATGCCGGCCGTGTACGACCTGGCCAATCGAGGCCTGTTGCCACCGGGTTTTGCGCTCATCGGTTTTGCTCGTCGCGACTGGGCCCACGAGGATTTCAAGCAGGTCGTGCACGATTCAATCCGGGATCACGCCCGCACAGAGTTCCGTGAGGAAGTCTGGGAACAGCTCGCAAAAGGAATCCGTTTCGTGCCCGGCGAATTCAACGATGACGCTGCCTTCGATCGGCTCACAACAACAATCACTGAGCTGGACAAGAAGATGGGCACCATGGGTAACCATGCCTTCTACCTCTCGATTCCCCCGCGTTCGTTTCCCGAGGTGACAGAGCAGCTCAAGCGGTCCGGGTTGGCGGACCCGGCTCCCGAGCAGTGGCGACGCGTCGTCATCGAAAAGCCGTTTGGCAGTGATCTCGCTTCCGCGCGACAACTCAACTCCGTCGTTGAATCGGTATTTCCGGCGGACTCCGTTTTTCGCATCGATCACTACCTCGGCAAAGAGACCGTGCAGAACATTTTGGCTCTCCGCTTTGCAAATCAACTCTTTGAGCCGCTGTGGAACGCGGAACACGTCGATCACGTGCAAATCACCATGGCCGAGGACATCGGTGTGGGCGGACGCGCGGGATACTACGACGGCATCGGTGCTGCGCGTGACGTGATTCAAAACCATCTCCTCCAACTTCTCGCGCTGACCGCGATGGAAGAGCCCATCTCTTTTCACGCGGCCGACCTGCGCGCCGAGAAAGAGAAGGTCTTGGCTGCCGTCCGACTGCCCGACGACCTGGCTACGGCGACGGCACGGGGTCAATACACCGGTGGATGGCAGGGTGGCGAGCACGTCGTCGGTTTCCTCGACGAAGACGGCATGAATCCTGAATCTCTGACGGAGACCTACGCCGCCATGCGCCTTGATATCGGCACACGCAGATGGGCTGGCGTCCCCTTCTATCTTCGCGCCGGCAAGCGTCTCGGACGACGCGTCACCGAAATCGCCGTCGTGTTCAAGCGTGCGCCTCAGTACCTATTCGCTGAACATCAGACCTCCGCCGTGGGACAAAATGCTCTGGTCATTCGGGTCCAGCCAGATGAGGGCGTGACAATTCGATTCGGTTCCAAGGTGCCCGGGGCCGGAATGCAGGTGCGCGATGTCACCATGGACTTCGGTTACGGACACGCCTTCACCGAAGCCAGTCCTGAGGCCTACGAGCGCCTCATCCTCGATGTACTGCTCGGCGATCCCCCACTCTTCCCGCGCCACGAGGAAGTGGAGTTGAGTTGGAAGATTCTTGATCCCATCGAAGAATTCTGGGCAACCCAAGGACAACCCGAGCAGTATGCACCCGGCAGTTGGGGCCCAGCGGGCGCGGACGCACTGATGGCGCGCGACGGACGCGCCTGGAGGCGACCATGATTTTTGACCTGCCCGACACGACGACGGCCAAGGTGTCGAAATCACTCGTCAATATTCGTGAAGAGGGTGGTGCCGTCGCACTGGGACGCGTGCTGACGCTCGTTATCGCGACGGAACCGGGACACGAAGAGGAAGCGATCGCCGCGGCCAACGAGGCGTCGCGCGAGCATCCCATGCGCGTCATCGTGCTCAGCATTCCGCACGAGCGAACAAACATCACCAATCGTCTCGATGCGGAGATTCGCGTGGGTGGCGATGCCGGTGCGAGCGAGGTCATCATCCTGCGTGCTTATGGTGAGGTGGGTGGAGACGAGCGAGGACTCGTCAACGGTCTCCTGCTGCCGGACACCCCGGTCGTCGCCTGGTGGCCCACTGAGTCGCCCACTGTCGTGTCACAGTCGGCTCTCGGGGAGATGGCGCAGTGCCGCATTACCGATGCCGCTGGTTCCGCAGACCCGGTTTCTCGGCTCACGGAACTCTCGACGACCTACGCCCCGGGAGACGCAGACTTTGCCTGGACGCGCATCACCGGTTGGCGCACGCAGTTGGCAGCGGTTCTCGATCAACCGCCACACGAGCCCATCACGGCGATAGAGATTGCGTGCTCGTCCGATTCGCCGAGTGGCCAACTGCTTGCAGCCTGGCTGTCGCTGCGCTTGGGTGTGCAGGTCAACATGCACGTCTCGCACAGTGAACCCGCGGACGGCCCCATTCACCACGTCATACTGACGAGATCGTCGGGGGACATCGTGCTCAAACGTCTCAACGACAAGGTGGCGCGCCTCGAACAACCGGGTCAGCCCACGCACGATGTCAGCCTGACGCGTCGGTCACTCCGCGACTGTCTCGCCGAAGAGCTTCGCCGGCTCGATCCAGACATCGTGTACGGAGACGTTATTACCCAGGGCCTCGCGCTCCTTCCCCACACTTCATCGTGACGGCACCAGAGTTCATCGTCCTTGACGACAAGCGCGACGTCATCGCGCGCGTTGCGGAGGATACCCGGCAGGTCCTCGCCGACGTGTTGGCGACCCAGAGTGAGGCGCACCTCGTGCTGACGGGTGGAACCGTGGGAATTGGCGTGCTCACTCAACTGGGAAGCTCCGACGACGGCTCTGTCGACTGGTCGCGCGTCCACCTCTGGTGGGGAGACGAACGGTGGCTTGCCGAGGCAGACGCCGAGAGAAACGACGAGCAGGCGCGTACGGGCTTTCTCGAAGCGTTGGCTTTTACCGCCAGTAACGTACACCGCATGCCCGCGAGCACGTCGGGTCTCTCACTGGACGAGGCGGCAGTCTGGTACGCCCGGCAACTTTCCCAGTACGCGCCAGATGGCGATCTTCCTCGCTTTGATCTGATCTTCTTAGGCGTGGGCCCCGACGCTCACGTGGCATCTCTTTTTCCGGGTCACCCAGCCGGTGCCGAGGCGATGTCCTCGGTCATTGCTGTCCACAACTCTCCCAAACCGCCGCCCGAGCGTCTGTCGCTCACCCTGCGTGCCCTCACCTCGGCTACGCGGGTCTGGTTAGTTGCCGCAGGAGACGATAAGGCGGAAGCCATCTCACAGGCCCGTGGCACGAGCGACTTCACGAAGGCACCGGCTAGCGCTGCGCGCGGTTCGCGCGAGACACGCATCTATTGCGACAGAGCCGCGGCTCAGACAAAGACCTAACGTTCAGTCGTTGACGGAGAACTAGCCCTTTGCGGTTCCGCGACGCACGCGCAACTGGTGGAGTGCATCGTCAAGAATCTGTTGAGCCTCTTCCGGCGTGCGACGTTCCTTCACGTAGGCCAAGTGAGTCTTGTACGGCTCGTTCTTGGCTAACTCAGGAGGGCTGTTCTTGTCGCGACCGGCGGGCAAGCCTGACGTCGGCGAATCGATGGTGTCGGGGATTTCCTCCGCGGGAAGGCTGGCGGCGTAGTAACGAATGGTCTCGTTGCCCAGGGCATCCCAGTAGGCAACAGCAATTCGCTCGGCGTGTACGCCGTGGTCCTGCTCCCCCATGGGGCCCGCACCAACACGCGAGCCACGAATGGCACTGCCTCCAGCCACCTCTAGGCTCCCGTGAAGCGGGTGATCAGGCCCAAGACGACGATGGAAACAATCCAGATGAGACCAAGAATGATGGTGATGCGATTAAGGTTTCGTTCGGCCACACCGGAAGAACCAAGGCTCGACGTCACGCCACCGCCGAACATGTCGGACAGGCCTCCGCCGCGTCCCTTGTGCAAGAGGATGAGGAGCGTCAGCAACAGGCTCGTGATGCCCAAAATGACCTGAAGTACAATCTGTAAAATTTCCATGCAAAACCTTGATTTCGTGGACGAAAGAAAACCTCCGCTTAGTCTACCCGACTAAACGACGTGCTTGAGGAACCGGCAGATACTTGAGAATTCCGCGACGTCGAGGCTGGCGCCACCGACCAAAGCGCCATCCACATCGGGCTGTCGCATGAATGACGAGATATTGCCGGACTTCACTGAACCGCCGTACAGGATGCGAGTTGACTCACCACTGTCGACGCCCCAGACCTCGGTGAGCGCAATGCGCAACGCGCTGCAGACTTGCTGCGCCTGCTCCTCGGTCGCTGCCTTGCCCGTCCCGATAGCCCACACCGGCTCGTAAGCGATGACGATTTCCGAGGCAGCAATTCCCGACAGCGCCGCCGACAACTGAGACACCGGCACGGCGCTGGGGCCGTGCTGCGCTAGGTCTGCCTCGGTCTCGCCGACGCAAATGATCGGAATGAGATTGTGTCGCAGAGCTGCCTCTACCTTTGAGCGCACAACCTCGTCAGTTTCTGCGTGAAATTGCCGACGTTCTGAGTGGCCAATGATCACGTACTTGGAGCCGAGAGCGCGGAGAAATCCGCCACTGATCTCCCCGGTAAACGCACCGGTATCGTGCATGGACAAATCCTGACCGCCGTAGGCCAACGAGAATTTGTCGCCTTCGATGAGGTTCTGGATGCTGCGCAGGTCAGTGAACGGAGGGAACAGCGCCACTTCGGTCGTTGAGTAGTCGTGGTTGGCATCGCGCAGTGTCCACGCGAGTTTCTGAGTGAACGCAATGGCTTGCAGGTGATCGAGATTCATCTTCCAGTTACCCGCAATGAGCGGGAGACGATTTACTGCCATCCGAGAGCCTCCAGGCCGGGTAGGGTCTTGCCTTCCAAGAATTCCAGACTGGCGCCACCGCCCGTGGCAATGTGACCAAAGTCGCTGTCGGCAAAACCGAGGGTGCGAACAGCGGCAGCGCTGTCACCACCGCCAACGACGGAGAAGCCGGACATGTCGGCCAGTGCTGACGCGATGCGACGCGTACCGTTGGCAAATGCGGGCATCTCGAATACTCCCGCGGGTCCATTCCAGAAGACCGTCTTGGATTCCCGAATCTTGGTCGCGAAGAGCTCTGCAGCTTCCGGGCCAATGTCGAGTCCCAATCCTGAGGCTCCGAAGGGCGTCTCCTCGATACTGTCCGCACTCACCACAACGTGCTCTGCGTCGGCCGAGAAACTCGCGGCAACGACAATGTCCGGGGGAAGAATGATGTCCACCCCGAGTTCGGACGCTTGCCGCAGGTAATCCCGGCACGTCTCAATCTGGTCCTTCTCAAGCAGGCTTGCCCCGACCGCATGGCCCTGCGCGGCGAGGAAGGTGTACAACATTCCGCCACCAATCAAGATGGTGTCAACGCGCGGGAGCAGGTGTGAGATCACGCCAAGCTTGTCGGAAACCTTCGATCCGCCCAAAACCACTGTGTAGGGTCGCTCCGGCGTGGCCGTAAGTTTCTCCAGCACGCGCAGTTCGGTCTCGATCAGCAGACCGGCAGCACTCGGGAGTGCGCGTGCGAGCTCGTACACGCTGGCCTGTTTGCGGTGGACCACTCCAAAGCCGTCCGAAACGAAGACATCACCGAGTTCAGCGATAGCCGCTGCGAACGAGGCTCGTGCGTCGTCGTCCTTCGACGTTTCTGCCGGAGAGAAGCGCACGTTCTCGAGGACTGCAACATCGCCGTCTGACATAGCCGCAACGGTCGCATGTGCCGACGGGCCAACGGTATCGGACGCGAGCGGCACATCTGTTCCCAACAACTCCGCGAGGCGGTGGGCCGCTGGGGCCAGGCTGAACCTCTCGTCCGGCGCACCCTCGGGGCGACCCAGGTGACTGAGCACGATCACCCGCGCCCCCTGCTCGCGCAGACGCACAATCGTCGGCAACGAGGCACGGATGCGCCCGTCGTCGGTAATGTCACGCCCGGCGAGAGGAACGTTGAGGTCGCACCGAACGAGAACCTTCTTGCCGCTAAGGTCGCCCAGTGAGTCGAGAGTGCGCAGTTTCATGACTTACAGGCGCTCCGCAACAAACTCAGTGAGGTCGACGAGTCGGTTGCTGTAGCCCCACTCGTTGTCATACCAACTGGAAAGCTTGACCTGGTTTCCCAGGACGCGCAACAGTCCGGCATCAAATATTGACGAGTGGGGGTCGGTCACGATGTCGCTCGACACAATCTCGTCCTCGGTGTACATGAGAATGCCGGCGAGTTCGCCTTCGGCAGCCTTTTTGTACGCCGCCAGAATCTCATCCCGAGTGGCCGGGCGTTCCATCTCGATGGTGAGGTCGGTGATGGAGCCCGTGGGCACGGGAACACGGAGGGCGAAGCCGTCAAGCTTGCCCTTCAGCTCGGGGAGCACGAGACCGATGGCCTTAGCGGCGCCCGTCGACGACGGCACGATGTTGATTGCGGCGGCACGTGCGCGGCGCAGATCCGAATGGGGACCATCCTGCAGGTTCTGGTCGGCCGTGTAGGCGTGAATAGTCGTCATGAGGCCCGTTTTGATGCCGAAATTGTCGTTGAAGACTTTCGCCAAGGGCGCGAGACAGTTCGTGGTGCACGACGCATTCGAGATGATGTGGTGCGTTGCCGGATCGTAGAGGTGATTGTTGACACCCATCACGAAGGTGGCATCCTCGCCCGTAGCTGGGGCGGAGATGAGAACCTTCTTGGCTCCGGCGTGCATGTGCTTCACCGCATCCTTGGCGTCGGTGAACCGACCCGTTGACTCGATAACGATATCGACGCCGAGGGCGCCCCACGGCAAGTTGGCCGGGTCGCGTTCCTCAAACACGGTGATGTGCTTTCCGTTGACGACGATTCCCTTGTCGTCATAGCTCACGTCGGCATCGAGCCGGCCCGTGACGGAGTCATACTTCAACAGGTGCGCGAGTACCTTATTGTCGGTGAGATCGTTTACGGCAACGATTTCGATGTCGGCACCCTGGGCCAAAGCAGCCCGAAAGTAGTTACGGCCGATGCGACCGAATCCGTTGATTCCAACCTTAACTGTCAATTGCGTCTCCAATATTCTGTTATGCCCCGTCCGGGCCGTCTCAAGGGTTATTACGAACGGTGTGAGTTAGAAGAGCAGTGATGCGCTCCCGTGTGTGCGTGCTGCGTCGAAGCGGGCAGAGACATCTGCCCAGTTCACAATGTTCCAAAACGCCGTGACGTAGTCGGCCTTGACGTTCTTGTAGTCGAGGTAGAAGGCGTGCTCCCACATGTCAAGCGTGAGCAGGGGAATGCTGGCGGCGGCGATGTTTGACTGCTGGTCGAAGAGCTGCTCAATGATGAGGCGCTTTCCCACAACGTCATAGGCAAGGAATGCCCAGCCCGAACCCTGAATGCCCATGGCCGTGGCCGTGAAGTGAGCCTGGAACTTATCAAAGTTGCCGAAGTACTCGTCGATGGCGGCAGCCAGCTCACCCTCGGGGCGTCCGCCGGCCTGAGGAGCGAGGTTCTTCCAGAAAATTGAGTGGTTGGTGTGTCCGCCGAGGTGGAACGCCAGGTCCTTCTCGAGGCGGTTAACGTTGGCGAAATCGCCGGCGTCACGAGCCTCTGCGAGCTTGTCGAGGGTGGTGTTGGCACCGGCGACATAGGCGGCGTGGTGCTTGCTGTGGTGAAGCTCCATGATGGTGGCGCTGATGTGCGGCGCGAGGGCCGAGTAGTCATAATCAAGTTCCGGGAGAACGTAAACAGGCACAGTTTGCTCCTTGTGTAATCGCGACGTGTCGGGGAAAGATGTTGCTTTCGCCCCCTAGTCTACGGGTCGCGACGGGGCTAGCCGACATCGAGATCGTCGGGCAGATTGGCATCTGTCGACGGGATTCCCTTGTCCTTCGCGGTCTTGTCTGCCAAAGCGAGGAGACGCCGAATTCGGCCTGCCACGGCGTCTTTTGTCATCGGCGGATCGGCGAAGTGTCCGAGTTCATCGAGTGACGCTTCCCGGTGGTCGAGACGCAAGCGACCGGCGTACATCAGGTGGTGAGGGATGTCGTCACCCAGAATTTCGAGCGCGCGCTCTACACGTGCGCAGGCCGCGACGGCCGCCTGCGCACTCCGGCGCAGATTTGCATCGTCAAAGTTGACCAAGCGATTCGCCGTTGCCCGTACCTCGCGTCGCGTGCGCAGTTCCTCCCACAGCGCGATACTCGTCGTTGCGCCCATGAGTGCCAACAGCGAGGAAATGGCATCGTCTTCGCGAACCACGACACGGTGAACACCACGCACTTCACGAGCCTTGGCCGCCACACCAAGTCGGTGAGCGGCACCCACCAGTGCCATGGCAGCTTCATTGGTGGGAGCAACGATATCGATGGCCGCCTGTCGACCTGGGTCGGTGAGGGAGCCGGCAGCCAGGAAGGCGCCCCGCCAGACTGCAGCAAGCTCCTCAAGGTTGCCGGTGGTCAAGCGGTTCGGCAAACCACGGATGGGGCGGCGACGGGCATCCAGCAGGCCGGTCTGCCGGGCCAACGTTTCTCCCTGTTCAACCACGCGCACGGTGAACGTGGGGTCACCCGAGGCCACGGGCGAGAGACGTCCTTCGCTGGCGAGCCCGTAAATTTCGGAGATGTCCCGACGCACACGACTCGCCAGGTCTTGATCGTCGAGTTCAACTTCCACGGCAATGCGCCCCGAAATAGTGTGCAGACCGCCGGCAAACCTCAGTAGCGCGCTCAGTTCCATGGCGCGCAGGGGAAGCGCTGCCCCGGTGATATTTCGGAGTTCGGTCTTGACCGCAGCCGTGAGATTGCTTGATGACATGACTACCCCTGCTACTCGCGACCCAGGTCGCGGTGTTTCACGCTGACGTCGAGGCCCGGAATGTCCCGCAGCATCGCTGAAATTGATTCTACGAGAGCAACCGACCGATGTTTACCGCCGGTACAACCGATTGCCAGCGTGACATGCCTCTTGTTTTCTCTCTGGAATCCCGCCCACACGGGCTCGAGAGCGCGCGTGTATGCGTCGAGGAACTCAACGGCCCCTGTACTGGACATCACGAACGCGGAGACGTCTGGGTCGAGTCCGGTCTTCGAGCCGAGGTTCGTCTCCCAAAAGGGATTCGGCAGAAAGCGTGCGTCGGCCATGATGTCGACGTCGGTTGGCGTTCCGTACTTGAATCCAAAGCTCTGCACGGTCACACGCAACTGTGACTGATCGGCGCCGGCAAACATCTGAGACACCGTGGTCGAGAGCTGATGGATGTTCTTGTCTGACGTGTCGATAATGACGTCGGCATATTCACGAACATCTGCCAGTCGGATCCGCTCGGCCTCAATTCCGTCGAGAATCGTACCGTCGCCCTGAAGCGGGTGCGGCCGGCGAACAGACTCGAAGCGACGCACGAGCGCGGCATCGGTCGCATCGAGGAAAACGACACTGACGTTCGTGCCGTCTCGCAACGACGCCACGATGTCTTTGAGGTCCGAAAAAAAGGAACCGGTTCGCACGTCGAAGACGGCGGCAATGCGCGGCATATTGGATCCTGCTGCGGAAGCGAGCTCGATGAGCGGACGCAACATAGCCGGGGGCAGGTTATCGACAACGTACCAGCCCATATCCTCGAGAGACTTCGCAGCCGTTGATCGACCCGCGCCGGACATTCCGGTGAGGATCAACAGGTCTTGAGGAGAGTCAGGCATCGCATTTCACTGGTTCGGTTGGCGGGCGTCCTCAGCCTACAGCG
>CAIVOR010000180.1 GCA_903907615.1 uncultured Microbacteriaceae bacterium
CTCATCGAGCGCAACACGGCCATTCCCACCAAACGGTCCGAGACCTTCACCACAGCGGACGACAACCAGCCCGCCGTGTCGATTCAGGTCTTCCAGGGTGAGCGCGAGTTCACGCGCGACAACAAGTCGCTCGGAAACTTCGAGCTCACCGGAATCGCCCCCGCCCCCCGCGGCATGCCTCAGATTGAGGTCACCTTTGACATCGACGCCAACGGCATCGTGCACGTGTCCGCTAAAGACAAGGGCACCGGCAAGGAGCAGTCGATGACCATCACCGGCGGATCCTCACTGGCCAAGGATGACATCGAGCGCATGGTGCGCGAGGCCGAGGAACACGCGGCCGAAGACAAGGCACGTCGCGAGACGGCCGAGACCCGCAACAACGCCGAGCAGATGGTGTACTCCGTCGAGAAACTGATCAAGGAGAACGACGAGAAACTGCCCGATGACGTAAAGGCAACGGTTCAGGCCGATGTCGACGCGGTCAAGGCGGCGCTCGCCGGTGATGACGACGACGTCGTGAAGACGTCGGTCGAGAAGCTCGCCGAGAGCCAGGGCAAGCTGGGCGAAGCAATCTACGCTCAGGCCCAGTCCGAGACCGAAGCTTCGGCCGAGGCAACGTCTGACGAAGACGTGGTCGACGCTGAGGTTGTCGAAGACGACGAGTCGAGCGAGAAGGCTGACAAGTAATCATGGCCAAGGATCCTGCGGGCGACGAGCCCAAAGAGACCGATGAGCTGCGAGCCGAGGATGTTCTGGAGGAGCCGGAAGGCTCCTCCGAGCTCCCGGCAGAGGGTTACGAAGATGCCGACGTCGAAACGTCGCTGACCGACGTGGACGTTGAGTTTCTCGACAAGGCAGCCGACGAGCTCGCCGCCGAGCGACTCGAAGACCTGCAGCGAGTGACGGCCGAGTACGCCAACTACCGCAAGCGCACCGAAGCAAATCGTGACATCGAACGCGAACGTGTCGTGGGCGATGTGGTTCGTTCCCTACTGCCCGTTCTCGATGACATCGAGCGCGCCGACAAGCACGGCGATCTCGTGGAGGGCGCCCCGGTCACGCTGATTGCCACCAAGTTGCGCGCCGTCACCGAACGCCTGGGTCTCGTCACCTACGGCGCTGTCGGCGACGCGTTTGACCCCAACCAGCACGAAGCACTGTTGCAGCAGCCCTCGGCTGACGTGACTGCCCCCACGGTGCTTGATGTGGTTGAACCGGGCTACCGACTCGGATCAACTCAGATCCGGCCCGCCAAAGTTATTGTCGCAACCCCCGAGTAACGAAAGGAGGCGCTGATGGCTAGTCAAGATTGGCTCGATAAAGACTTCTATAAGGTTCTCGGCGTCTCGAAGGACGTTACCGCCGACGAGCTCAAGAAGGTTTATCGCAAGCTCGCGCGCAAGCATCACCCCGACAGCAACCCGGGCGACGCTAAAGCCGAGGCAAAGTTTAAAGAGATCACTGAGGCGCACTCGGTGCTGTCCGATCCTGCCCAGCGGGCCGAGTACGACCAGATTCGTGCCATGGGATCGGGTGCGCGCTTCACCGCTGGCGGTCAGGGCCGCGGATTTGACGATGCCTTCCGGGGGAGCAGCCCCTACGGCGGCCAGTCGTTCCCTCAGGGAGCCGGTTTCGAGGACATCCTCGGAGGCATGTTCGGCGGCGGCAGCTTCGGACGCTCGTCGGGCGGATTCCGCGGCTGGGGCGGTCCGAGCAAAGGCCAGGATGTGGTCTCTACGGTTGTGGTGGACTTCTTTGAGGCGCTCCACGGCGACACCATGACTCTGCAATTGCCCTCGGGCAACAGCGTCAAGGTCAAGATCCCTGCGGGCGTGGCAGACGGCCAGAAGATTCGTATTCGCGGCAAGGGCCACGCCAGCCCCGACGGCGGCGAGCCCGGCGACGTGGTTCTCACAGTGACGGTTGGCAAGCACCCGGTCTTTGAGCGAGATGGACTGAACGTTCGACTTGTCGTTCCCGTGACGTTTACCGAAGCAGTTTTGGGCGCCACCATCGAAGTGCCCACCGTCGAGGGCGAGACGGTCAAGCTCAAAGTTGCTCCCGGCACTCCGAGCGGTCGAATCTTGCGCGTCAAGGGTCGCGGAGTGAAGACGGCCAAGGGCACCGGTGATCTGCTCGCCGAAGTCATGGTTGCCGTGCCCACCCACCTCGACGCCGAGGCGACGAAGGCGCTCGAAGAGTTTGCCGCCAAGGCACCCAAGGAAAACCCGAGGGCCGAAATTCTGCAACGCGGACGACGATAGGGGGCAGACGTGGACGAAGACCAGCCGATATTTACCATTTCAATGGCGGCCGAACTTGCCGCCATGCACCCGCAAACGTTGCGTCAATACGACCGCCTCGGGCTCGTTCAACCCAAGCGAACGGCGGGCCAGTCGCGTCGCTACTCCATGCGCGATGTCGTGCAATTGCGCGAGGTCGCTGGGCTCAGCGCGGAGGGCGTGAGCCTCGAGGGAATCCGACGCATTCTCGAGCTTGAAAACGACGTCATTAGTCTTCGGGCGCGCGTGCGCCAACTCGAAACCGCGCTGGCCGACTCTTTGCTGGC
>CAIVOR010000181.1 GCA_903907615.1 uncultured Microbacteriaceae bacterium
AAGGCCGATGGCACGCTCGACGCCATCATCGAGAAGTGGTTGGGCGCCGACGCGGGCGCACCCCTGCTGAAGTAGCAGTATTCTCACTCTTGTGAGTAATGACCTTGAGGCCCGGCGGCCCAGCCCCATAGAGCTGGAACGCCGGGCCTTTCGGCGTCAACAGAACACCCGGTCGGTCCTCATCTCGTTGGTGAGCACCGTCATCTTCGCCGTCATCCTGTGGCTGGCCGTGGTCAACTCACCGGGGTGGGAACAGGTGCAGAACTCGTTCTTCAACTGGGACACCATCGTGCAGGCATTCCCCCGCGTTGGTGAGGGACTGTGGCTGAACATCCGCGTGCTGTTCTACGCCACGATCGGTGTGGCCGTGGTAAGTCTCATCATCGCCACCGTGCGCACACTGCGTGGCCCGGTGTTCTTTCCGTTACGCGCACTAGCTGCTGGCTACACCGACCTCTTCCGCGGCATGCCACTCATCATCGTTCTCTACCTCGTGGGTTTCGGCATCCCCGGGCTCAACCTGTTTGGGCGCATGCCGCTCGAATTCTGGGGAACGCTTGCCCTCATCACCACCTACTCGGCCTATGTGGCAGAGGTCTTTCGCGCCGGAATCGAGTCGGTGCATCCATCACAGCGTCTGGCCGCGCGATCGCTCGGCCTGTCATACGGAAAAACGCTTCGCCTGGTCGTGATGCCCCAAGCGATTCGCAAGGTCACACCCGCGCTCATGAACGACTTCATCGCCATGCAGAAGGACGTGGGACTCATCTCGGTGCTCGGTGCCGTGGATGCGGTCCGCGCCGCCCAAATTGAGACGGCTGCCGCCTTCAACTTCTCTCCCTACGTTCTCGCTGGCCTGCTTTTCGTCTTGCTGTCGCTCCCCATGATTCGAATCAGCGACTGGTACACCGCGCGACTGCGCAAGCGTGAACAGATGGGGGCGCTCGTATGAGCCCCTCACCGAAGGCGCCGAAACGCGGCGCCGAGCAGGCCGTCCTGCGCATCGACAACGTGGTCAAGTCGTTTGGCCAGACCGAGGTGCTTCGCGGCATCTCGTTAAACGTCAAACATCACGAAGTCGTGGCGCTGATTGGCGGATCGGGCTCGGGCAAGTCAACGCTGCTGCGGTGCATCAACCTGCTCGAACAGGTCGATGACGGTCAGATTTTCCTCGACAATCGCGAACTCACCGATCCTCGGATCAAGCAGGACGAAGTGCGCACGCACATCGGCATCGTCTTTCAGCAGTTCAACCTGTTTCCCCACATGAGTGTGGCGAACAACGTGGCTCTGGCTAGCCGCCACGTGTTCAAGAAGAACAAGGCGGAAGCGCGAGAAGAGGCTCACCGCTTGCTTGAGCGCATTGGGCTCGGCGAGAAGGCAGACGAGTTTCCCGATCGGCTCTCGGGTGGCCAGCAGCAGCGTGCGGCCATTGCCCGCGCGATTGCCACAAACCCGCGCATCCTGTTGCTCGATGAGGTCACCAGCGCGCTCGATCCCGAGCTCGTGGGCGAGGTGCTCGACCTGATTCG
>CAIVOR010000182.1 GCA_903907615.1 uncultured Microbacteriaceae bacterium
CTTCCTCCGCTTCACGCTAGACACCACCCCCGATGCCGCGTGGGACGCGCTGCAGTCGCCGGCCGTTTTTCGCAAAGCGTCGGCGCCGATCATCCGCGTGCGCTCGCTCGAACAGGGCGGTTTCCCCGAACGCTGGAGTGAGGGGACTCCCCACGACGTGAGCCTGAGCCTGCTGGGCATCTTCCCTATTGGGCACCAGCGCATCCTCGTGTCGTTCACAGAGCGCCCCGGCGGCGTGCGCATGATCGTTGACAAGGGAGCCGGCCTCTCGGGATTTCTGCGCGTGATGCCCAAGTGGGACCACCGCATGGCCGTGTCGGCCACCGACGACGGGCGCACTCTCTACCGCGATCGTCTCGCTGTGCGCGCCGGGCTGCTCACGCCCTTCGTCTGGATTTCGATGTGGGCCTTTTGGCAGGTGCGCGGAGCACGCCTCAAGAAGCTGGCGCGCGGTTGGCGCGAGCCACACACCTCGCAGGTGCCGCACACCGACTAGGAGCAACCCGTCGACTCAGCGCGCACCGACAAGGCGCAACGCAAAAGCCACGCAACCGAAGCTGCGTGGCTTTTGACTAAGGCGACAATTAGCCCTGGGCGTCGGTCTCGTCGAGCGACACCATGGCGTCGGACGATGAGAGGGCACGAAGCTCGAGAGCGAACTCGTCAACGATGCGACGCTGCTCTTCGAGCAGGGTGAGACGCGACTCCGTGTCGGTGAGCAGTTCACCGTTGTGCTCGGCGAACCGAACCGTGAGCTGCTCAGCACGAGCGCGGGCGCGCGTAATGGTGTTGGCAGCGGCGTTACGAGCTGCCTGCAGGATTTCCTCGGCGCGCGAACGCGACTGGCTGAGGTATTCCTCGGCCTGTGCGCTGAGCTCGCCGGCCTGGTTGGTCGACACAGCAAGACGCTCGCTGGACTCTTCGGTGATGCGCTGCACGTGAGCAATAGCCTCTTCGTGCAGAGCGAGACGCTCCCGCTCGGCATCAATCTGAGCAATCTTGATTTCGCGCTCAATACGCAGCTGCTCGCGCTCGGCCATCTGGCGAAGCGTGGAGAGCTCGGTCTTGACGTCTTCGGTCTCCTGGTGAACCCGCGAACGGATTTCGGAAGCCTCGCGCTCAGCCTCGGCGATGATGGCCGCCGACTTACGCTGAGCAATCTCGATCGAGGTGCGAGCCTCGGCGTTGCGCGCATCAGCCTGGATAGTGAACTCGGTAACGCGACGCTCGGTGTCAACACGAAGTTCTTCGGCACGGGCGTCGGCCTCGGCAACGGCGCGCTCCGCCTTGAGGCGTGCGCTCCGTGTAACTTGCTCAGCCTCGGCACGAGCACTTTCGCGGAGAACGCGAGCTTCGGCCGTGGCGTCCTTGACCATCTTGTCGGCCTGCTCTTCGGCAACACGCAGGGTGTGTTCGAAGGCGGAACCGAGGTCGGCAAAGGTGGGCTTGGAATTGGCGCGCTTGAGAACACCGTTGAGGTCGTTCAGCTCACGCGTGAGACGCTCAACGGTCTTGTCGGACGTGGAGCGGTCAGCCTCAAGCTGCTCGACTTTGCCGGTGGCGTCGGAGATGGCGTTCAACACCTCGTCGCGGTCGTAACCACGGCGCGCGGTACGGAAGGAGCGAATGTCAACCATGATTAGTTCTCCTCAGGGTCGTACGCGTTGGACGCGTTGGACTCAGTGGCGGCGGCTTCGGTAACGAGCATGGCCCGCACGTCGTGCGCAAACGCATTGACGCTGACGCGCTGTTCGTCAAGTTCTTCGAGACGCGACACGGCTCCGTCGAGGAGGCCCTGGGCGTGCTCGTACATGCGGTGAGTCAGTCCCTCGGC
>CAIVOR010000183.1 GCA_903907615.1 uncultured Microbacteriaceae bacterium
ATGGGCGAGATTGAGCGCGTCTACGACCTGTCGCCGACGTTTGATCCGGCGACGAGCTCGCGCACTTTCCTCATCTCGGCATCCGACTACCTACTGAGCCAGCTCACCGGCCCCCTGTTGCGCCTGCTCGACGAGTGCGCGCCCCGTGTCACCATCGAATTTGACGCTCTCCCTGCTGATACCAACGTCTCACCGAACGACCTGTTGCGTCGTGACGTGATCATTTCGGGAACCGGTCGAGGAGTTCCGGGTAAACGCCAGTCGCTGTTCAGCGACCAGTTCGTGTGCATCGTTGATGAGCACAATGAGCGACTGCGGAACGGCAAGCTCAGCCTCACCGATCTGCAGGAAATGCGACACGTGCGTTCGTTCTTCGGCCACGCCGTGCAGACCCACGTTGACGACATGTTCTCCGCTGCGGGAATCACCCCTCGCGTGGCCATGTCGGTGCAGGGATTCCTGCCCGTTCCGCACACCGTCAGCGGCACACAGTTCGTCGGCCATGTTCCCGAGCGGTTGGCCACGCAGTCGGCGGCGACCCTCGGCCTTGTGGTTGCCGCAACAGACCTGAACGCGGGAACTCTCGTTGAGGCCGCCCACTGGCATCCCTCCAAGAATTCAGACCCCGCGATTCAGTGGCTGGTGAAAATGCTGCGGGATGCCTCGGAAGTGGTCGAGTTTGGCGACGAACCCCTGTAGCGACGGGGCTCACTAACCTCACACCACACGCTCAGGTCGCGCCCCGCTCCCCGGGTAGAGTTGTGGTCATGCCACAGCACTCTCGTCTCCTCGCGCTTGCCGCGACTCTTTCTGTTTCTGCCGTGCTGCTCGCCGCGTGTGCTTCTGGAGGTTCGTCAGATCCCAGCACGGGTCCGTCGCAGGCGGGTGCACAGAAGGCGCTCGAAGCGGCCTACGAAGGCGTGAAATCCGACCAATCACTGGTGGCCGTTGACTTTCCGCAAGACGTGCAGAACGTCGCGATCATTTCGTGCTCGCTCGCCCTTCCCGCCTGTTCCGCAGCTGCCACCGCAGTGAGCGACGCCGTGGTGCTCGCCGGATGGTGGCCCATGATTATTGACGGCGGCGGACAGTACGGTGTCGGCCAGGCCGTCCGTTCGGCCGTTGCGCAGGCTGCCACGGTGATCGTCACGATTGACGCAAACTGCAAGGGACTCGAGACGGTTTACGACGAAGCTGCTCTTTCCGGCACTCCGGTGGTTGCGCTCGGCGGTGACGATGACTGCACTCCGCCGCGACTCGCGGCGGTGACCCGCTGGACCCCCGATCACCCGGTCGGCATGCGCCAGACCATGGTGGGCTGGCTTCAGGCCGACTACGCCTATGGCAAGGTTTCCGGTGGAGTTAAGGCGCTCGTCCTGACGCTTGCGGGTAACGCCACGACGACCGCAATCTCCGACGGATTCGCCGCCAAACTCAAGGACCTCGCTGCGGGCAAGGTCGCTCAGACGCTCGAACTGACGGCCGCTGAAATCACCGACAAGTCGTTTGCTGCCAAGGTCGTGGATGCGGCCGTTTCCTCGGGCGCTAATGCGATTGTCGTGCCCGACGACGACTGGCTCACCACCGGCAGCCTCGCCAAGGCGCTCGCGGCCAACGCGAAGACCGCCAAGCTGTTGGTCATCGGACACGGCGGCACTGCGGCCGCTCTCGACATCATTCGTTCCGGCGGTGCGGGACTCACCGCCACCGTGGGCCAGGCCTACGACTGGATGGGCTGGGGCGCAGTGGACGCCATCGTTCGCCTGTACGCCGGTGCGCCCTCGGTCGCTATCGGCGACGCCATGCAGGTTGTCGACATCGACCACAACATGCCCGAAACGGGTAAGTACACCGGCGGAATCGACGCTCGTGACAAGTACACCTCACTCTGGGTGCGCGAAACGTCAACGCCCACGCCCTCACCAACTCCGACGACGACCGCGGAGCCGAACAACTAGCTCAGTGATCCGTGACCGGATCTGGGTCACGGCGGAGGGCACGTCGTCCGCCGAACGCGGCGATGACGGCAACGGTCACCGCGGTGCCACCGATCATCAGCATCGACAGGGCCGGGCTGGGGTTGATTGTTCCGACGAACACAGAAGTAATGCCACCGATAATGAACTGCACCAATCCCATCAGGCCAAGTGCCGTGCCTGAGTTCTTGCGCACGTGAGTCAGGGCGAGTGACGTCACCGACCCGAAGCCGAGTCCGAGGCCAACGCAAATCACGAAGTAGATGATGAAAATGCTCAGGACGCTCAGTGCGTTGGTGGCCACGATGACGGCCAAGACAATGATGCCCAGAACCTGACCGGCCACGCTGATGAACAGAATCGCCAGACTACTGATTCGTTTGGCGAGCCATGCGGAGAACACACCCGCGAGTGCGATGCCCGCGCCGTTCGTCGCAAACGCTGCGGCGGCCACCCACGGGGGTTGCCCGAGCTCCACCTGAATGGTGAGCGAGCAGGTGCCCAGGTAAGTGAACATGAGGGCGTAGGACGCGAAGTTGACGATGGAGAACCATCGGTAAACCCGATTGCGCCACGTGGCGCCCATCGAGCGCAGGGAGGCCACAAATCCGTCGGAGTGACGTTTTTCCTTGGCCAATGACTCGGGCACGAATGCCCAAATGCCGATGGTGCCGATCAGCGCGAATACGGCGAGAGCTACAAAAATGCCCCGCCACCCGGCAAACGTGAGGATGAGCACGCCACCCACCGGAGCGAAGACCGGGCCGACCATGATGATGCTGGTCAGGAAGGAATAGGCCCGGGTGGACGCCACGCCACGGGTGAGGTCGGCGATGACACCACGACCCGAGACCTGAACGGCCGAGGCCGAAATGCCCATGATGATGCAGCACGCGAGAAACCAGACAATGTGGAAGGACGCAGCGGCGAGGCTGGCGCCGATGACCATGAGCGCTCCGGTAATCAGCAGCGGTGGGCGGCGACCAAAGCGATCGGAGAGTGCCCCCACAATCACGGTTCCGAGTGCCATACCTATTGTTGTTGTGGCCAGGCCCAGCTGAACGGTCGCTGCGGTGGTGCCGAAGTCCTTCGACATCGCGGGAAGGGCGGGCAGGTAGATATCGACGGCCATGGGGCCGAGGATACCGATGAATCCCAACCAAAAGAGCGTCGCGCCGGGGAGCCCGGACGATGAGACGGAAGACTTGCGCGTTGTGGCCACCCTACGAGGCTACTGACGAATCAGTCCACGAAATTGTCACACCGGGCAACTTCGTTGTGAATTGGAGCAGGTGACGCCCCAGCACATCCTTGATCCGCTCGAGCATCTCCGGGGACTCGGCCTCGGCCACGAGTTCGAGCGTGTCTTCGTGTGGCATCACGCGACCCAGTCCCTCGCCGATGTGCAGTTCCCATCCGTCGCCGACCTCGTCCACCTGCACCTTGTGCGCGATGTGGCCGGCCAGCTGCTTCCCGTAGCGAGCGGGTCTTTCGATGGTGACCATCGCGCGGGATATCAGCATGGGGGCTTCTCCTTAGAGATGGCTTTCGCCGCCGTCGACGAGAATCGTTTGCCCGGTAATGAAGCCCGAGTCCGGTCCGAGCAAGAAGTCGACGATTCCCACGTGGTCGGCAACCTGACCCGTGCGCGGAATGGCCTGATTGGAGGCCACAACGTCGAAGAGCTCTTGGGGCACAAGCTCCTTCGCCCGGTCGGTGGCCGTGAGCCCCGGTGCCACGGCATTGACGGTGATGTGCGCGCCACCGAGCTCGTGGGACAGCGTGCGCATCAGCCCGGTCAGTGCTCCCTTGCTCGACACGTAGTGCGTCAGACCGGGTGGGGGGCTGGTGTACGACGACGACGTGACAAAAACGAGACGGCCACGTTTGGCCGCCTGCATGGACGGCGCAAACTCCTGAGCGAGGATGAACGCCGAGCCCACATTGACGTTCATGGTGAGCGCCCACGCGTCGTCACTGATCTCGGCGAAGGGGATGAAGGGCATGTACGCGGCGCAGTGCACGAGTCCGTAAACGACACCGGCGGCGGCGAGTGCCTCTCTCGCCGCTTTCCGGGTGGATTCGGGCGACGCGAGGTCGACCTCGATCCACGTCAACAGGTCAGAGGATGCCGTGGGAGCCACGCGATCCAGAACGATGACGTGCTTACCCTGCTGCAGCAGACGCTCGACGATGCCGGCGCCAATGCCGTTCGCCCCGCCGGTGACGACGATGGTGTCGGGCTGATTCTGATCGCTCATTAGTGCGGCATCCCTAGGTCTTTTGTTTTGCCCGACGTGTCGGTGTAAATGAAGGAGTTGTAGGCCACCTGGATATCGCGGAACAACCCGTCTTCGAGCGTATACATAATCAGACCGTTGAAGTCGAAGGTCTCGCCCTTCTTGACGTCGCCAAACAGCGAACCCTGCTTGTCGTGCTTGGCCTCAAAGTGAGTGTTCATGTGAATGGCAATGTACTTATCGCTGCTCACGAACCGCGGCACCGTCAGCGTCTCAATGAAGTCGGGCCAGATTCGTTCCTTATAGTGCGCAATCATGCCGTCGATTCCCGTGTACTCCAGCGTGCCGTTGAGCATGTGCATGTTGGGGTGCAGGTAGTCCTCGAACGCCGTGTGGTCCTCGGCGTTGAAACGTGCGATGTACTGCCGGAACTTTTCTTCGGGGTAGGCGGTCATGAGTAATCCTCTACTTCATTTCGCCGAAGGTCTCGGCAACCCAGTCGGCGATGTAGCCGGCGACGTAGGGCATGTGGTCGATGCTGATGTGTTCGGTGCCACCCTCGGGCTCGTCGAAGATGCGCAGCTCCCGCTTGGGGCTGTTGACCGCAGCGTCGTAGCTCTGCTGGGCGTACTTCACGTTGATCTGGCGGTCGTTGGCGCCGTGGGTGATGAGGAACGGCACCGTGATCTTCTCGACCACGCCGTGGAGGTGCATGTCTTTGGTCTTCTCCATGAAGTCGTCGATGTTGTCGACGTCCCACACCCAGAACACGTGCTCCCAGTAGTGGGGCACCGGGTTCTCACCCTCGCGGTTGCGGCGACCCTGCTGGACCTCGGCCCAGTTGTGGTTGGCGCCCCAGGCCACGGCCAGAGCGATGCGCGAATCGAATGCGGTGGCGCGAGGCGCGTAGTAGCCACCGAGAGACCAGCCGACCACGCCCACCTTGGCCGAGTCGAGTTCGGGCTGCTGTTCTACCCAGTCGACGATGGGTGACACAAAGGCCTCGGTGTCGACGCGGGCCTTGATGTTGCGCAGGCGCAGCGCCTCACCAGTGCCACCGTGGTCGACCATGATGGTGGAGATGCCGCGACGGGCCATCATCTGGGGGAAGCCCGAGTAGTACATCATCTCCTTGGTGGAGTCGAGACCGTTGAGCTGAATGACGACGGGTACAGGCTTGCCGTCCACGCTCTCTGCCCGGTAGTAGTAGGCCGGCAGGTGCGTGTCCTCGTAGGCGATGTCGATCTTGGTCAGGGGAGTGTGGCTGAGTTCCACGTGCTTCATGAGCAGGTCGATGCTCTTCTGGTATGCCGCGTTGCGGCCGGCCCAGCCCGGTGACTGCAGGCGCTCGGCCTGCGACACGTAGAGGCTCGACCGGTAGAACTTGTCGGCGGCACCAATCAGGCGACCGCGCTTTTCGTCATCCTCGGCGGATGCGATGAGGCGGTCGGCAACGGCCACCCACGCGGCGTAGAGCTCCTCGGTGCCCGCATCGTCGCCGTGCTGCGACGCTTCGAGAACCGGCTTGCACGCGCGGTCGACCTCGTCGATGAAACCACCGTTGTTGAG
>CAIVOR010000184.1 GCA_903907615.1 uncultured Microbacteriaceae bacterium
CGCCGTCTCGGTTGACTAAGAGTCTTTGTGACAATAAGATGGACAGACTTCGTGTCATCCTGACTTTTACCCCGTCTGCCATTTCACAGAGAGGAAGACCGTGACGCAACCCGATCTCGCTGTATCCACCGTGATCTTTGCGTTGCGCGGAACATCGTCGGAAAACATGGTGCTGTCACTCCCGCTGGTGCGCCGGATCCGGTCCCCCTTCGAGGGCACCTGGGCCCTTCCCGGCGGACCACTCGGTGACGAAGAAGACCTTGCGCAGGCGGCGGGTCGCAACCTCCGTGACACCACCGGACTCGAGCCCCGTTACCTGGAGCAGCTTTACGCGTTTGGCCAGCCAGATCGATCGCCCGATAATCGCGTGGTCTCGATTGTGTATTGGGCGCTCGTTGGCGGCGACGAATTCGCGGCCACGTTCGATGACGAAAACGTGCAGTGGTTCGATGCCGACGATTTGCCCACCCTCGCGTTCGACCACGCGCTCATCGTCGAATACGCGCTGTGGCGTCTCCGTAACAAACTCGAGTACAGCCGTCTTGCTCACGGATTCCTCGAGCCCACTTTCACGTTGGCCCAGTTGCGCAAGGTCTATGAGGCCGTGCTCAAGCGCCGACTCGACCCGGGAAACTTTCGCCGCACGGTGGAGGCCAGCGGACAGGTTGTTCCCACGGGAGAGCGTTTGGCGGGAACGAACCACCGTCCCCCGCAGCTCTACCGCTTCAACACCGCCCAAGGACTGATTGACCCCGACCCGCTCACCATCCGCACTGCCCTCACTCACCCCGGAGTTGCCTCATGAACAAAGCATCCGTTAGCGAACGCATTGCGTTGATTGCCCGCAACAGTTCGGAGGGAGCCACCTGCGCCCCCGAGCTGAACGACGGGCCCTGGGTGTTTGACGCGCAACCCCCGGCCTACGGCCCCGGGGCGTCGATGGGCGATGTGATTCCCGTGGGCACGCCACGTCAGGGCGCGCTCCCCGACGAGTACAAGTCCGCGAGCAACGACGAATTGCACGAACGCATTCGTGCAGCCAAAGCCACCCTCGGCGAGCGCCTCGTGATTTTGGGTCACTTCTACCAGCGCGACGAGATCGTTCAACACGCCGATTACCTGGGTGACTCGTTTCAGCTGGCCACCGCGGCGAAGAAACACACGGAAGCAGAAGCGATCGTGTTTTGCGGCGTGCACTTCATGGCCGAGACGGCCGACATCCTTTCCGCACCCAACCAGTCGGTGATTCTGCCCAACCTCGCCGCTGGCTGCTCCATGGCCGACATGGCCGATGCCGATTCGGTGGAGGCCTGCTGGGAGCAGCTGACGGCGATCTACGGCACCGAGCCCGACGCCGACGGTCGCGTGCCGGTGATCCCCGTGACCTACATGAACTCTTCTGCTGCCCTCAAGGCATTCTGCGGGCGTAACGGCGGCATCGTGTGCACGTCGTCGAACGCGGCCGTCGTGCTGGAGTGGGCGTTCGAACGCGGCCAGCGCGTGCTGTTCTTCCCCGACCAGCACCTGGGTCGCAACACCGCCAAGGCCATGGGCGTCCCGCTTGAGCAGATGCCGCTGTGGATGAGCCACAAGCCCTTGGGCGGCAACACCGAATCCGAGCTGCACGACGCGCGCGTCATTCTGTGGAACGGATTCTGCTCCGTGCACAAACGCTTCACCGTGGATCAGATTGCACAAGCACGTGTTGACTACCCCGGCGTGCGAGTCATCGTGCACCCCGAGTGCCCCATGCCCGTCGTGGACGCCGCGGACGAGAGCGGATCGACCGACTACATTCGTCGCGCCGTGGAAGGGGCAACGGAACCCACGGTTTTCGCCATAGGCACCGAGGTCAACATGGTCCAGCGACTAGCCGCCGACCACCCCGAACACACCATCTTCTGTCTCGATCCCGTGGTGTGCCCGTGCTCAACGATGTACCGCATTCACCCCGGTTACCTGGCGTGGGTGCTGGAGCGGCTCGTGGCCGGTGAGGTCGTCAACCGCATCATCGTTGACGACGACACGGCCGAGTATGCCCGGGTCGCACTCGAGCGCATGCTCGCCGCGAAGCCGGCCTAGGCCGTTCGGATGACTTCTGGGCTCAGGAACCGCGTCGCGGTTGTCGGCAGCGGAATCGCCGGGCTCGTGGCCGCACTTGAGGCCGCGAAAAACCACGACGTCCTCCTGATCTCAAAGGCCGACCTCGGGGAAAGCAACACACACTATGCCCAGGGCGGCATCGCTGCCGTCACCTCGGACGACGACTCCATTGCGTCGCACATCAGCGACACCGAAGCGGCCGGCGCGGGACTGTGCTGGCCAGATGCCGTCGCGGCCCTGTGCTCGGAGGGCCCCACGCGCATCAACGACCTCATTGCCCTCGGCGTTCACTTTGACCAAGCGGACGGTCACCTGGCTCGCGGCCTTGAGGCGGCGCACTCACACGCGCGGGTGCTGCACGCCGGCGGTGACGCCACGGGAGCCGACATCTCCCGCGCACTCGTCGCGGCCGCGCGATCCCGTCTCCTCGGTGTGCACGAGAATGCTTTTCTGACCAAGATCACGACAGATGCGGGGCGGGTCACCGGCATCACCTATCTTGATGCGTCAGGCTCACAGCACGCCGACGTCGACGTGGTGATCTTGGCCAGTGGTGGCGCGGGTCAGCTGTACCGGCACACCACCAATCCGAGCGTGACAACGGGCGACGGCGTGGCCGCCGCCCTATGGGCCGGTGCGTGGCTGGCGGACGTGGAGTTTTACCAGTTTCACCCCACCGCTCTCGCCGTCCCCGGATCGTTTCTGATCTCCGAGGCCGTGCGCGGCGAGGGCGCCACACTCATCAACGAACGCGGCCACCGGTTCATGCTCGACATCGATCCGCGCGGCGAGTTGGCCCCGCGCGACATCGTGGCCCGGGGCATCCAGGCCGAGATGATTGCTCAGGGTGGTCAGCCCATCCTGCTCGACGCCACGGGTCTAGGGGCCGACTTCCTCTCGGAGCGTTTCCCGTCGATCAGTGCGGCGTGCCGCCACTACGGACTCGACTGGTCCCGCGAACCCATTCCCGTCACGCCCGCGGCGCACTACTGGATGGGCGGCGTGGCCACGGACGTCTGGGGCCGCACCAACATCGAGGGGCTCTTCGCCGTGGGTGAGGTGGCCTGTACCGGCGCACACGGGGCAAACCGTTTGGCATCGAACTCGCTGCTCGAGTCGCTCGTGTTTTCGTTCCGAGCCATCGCCGCAATCGGACAACCGTGGCCGGTCGATGCTCCCGCGCAACGGTGGCAGGACTCCGGCCCGCTCGACGTCATCGAATTGGACAAGAAAGACGTGCTCGCAAAAGCGGACTCGGGGCGTCAGGTCGTCGACCGGGTTGAGCTGCAAACTCTGATGTGGGACGACGTGGGTCTCGCGCGCACCGGCGAGGGACTCGAGACCACGCGGAGTCGCCTGCAATCGTGGCGGCCCACCCAAAAGAAGCACCGCTTCTTCCCGGACTGGGAAGACGCGAGCCTGCTCACTCTCGCCCACGCGGTGACCGCTGCCGCTGAGGCCCGTCACGAGTCACGCGGCGCGCACTACCGGCTCGACTACCCCAACACGGCTGCCGACATGGCGCGGCCCGTCATTGTGAAACGGAGGCTGACATGACCCCGAACGTTGCCAAGCTCGATCAGAACCTTGTCGATGCCACAGTGCGTGAGGCTCTGCACGAAGACGCGCCGACCGGCGACGTGACCGCAAACAGCATCATCCCCGCCGACCTTGACGCCACGGCCACGCTCATGGCCCGGGGGCCGGGAGTCATGGCCGGCGAACAGTTGTTCGAGGCAGCCTTCCGGCTCACCGATCCGCGCATCGCGGTCACCCTCGAGGTGCGCGACGGCGACTCGTTCGTGGCCGGCGATTGTCTCGCCACCGTGCACGGGCCGGCACGCGGTGTGCTGACCGCCGAGCGGGTCGGGCTCAATTTTGTGCAGCGCCTGAGCGGAATCGCCACGCTCACCTCCCGATACGTGTCCGCTGTGGCCGGCACGGGAGCCGTGATTCTCGACACGCGCAAGACCACACCCACGCTGCGTGCCTTTGAGCGCCACGCGGTGGCATGCGGAGGCGGCACCAACCATCGCTTCAGCCTGTCGCACGGCTTCATGGCCAAAGACAATCACCTCGCCGTTCTCGCGGCGGGCGGCAAAGACCTCAGCGTCGAACTGCGCCGCGTGAAAAGCGAACTCGCCGACAACATCCCTTTTGAAGTTGAAGTCGACCGCCTCGATCAGATTGATGCGGTGCTCGCCGGTGGCGCCGACATCGTGATGCTCGATAATTTCTCACTCGCTGACTTAGCGACGGCCGTTGCACACATTGGCGCGCGCGCCCGCACCGAGGCGAGCGGTGGCGTGAATCTCACGACCGTGCGCGCTATTGCCGAGACGGGCGTTGACACGATTTCTGTTGGAGCGCTCACCCACAGTGCACCCGCCCTCGACCTCGGGCTGGACATCTCGCTCGAGACCCAGGACTAACTGACGCCATGTCCACGGTCTATCTCGACAACTCCGCCACGACGCCCGTGAACCCGGCGGCCCTGAACGCGGCCTGGCCGTTCCTGACCAATGAATTTGGCAACGCGTCGAGCACTCACGAGTTGGGTGAGCGGGCCGCACTGGCGCTGGCCGACGCCCGCTCGCGCGTTGCCGAGTTTCTCGGCGCCCGCGCCAGCGACGTGGTCTTTACGTCGGGCGGAACCGAGGGCGACAACCTGGCCATCATCGGTCTCGCACTCGCCAACCCGCGCGGGATGCATCTCGTCTCGGCGCGCACCGAACACGAGGCCGTATTGGCCGCAGTCGAGTTCCTGAACCGCGTGCACGGATTCGATGTGACCTGGCTCGACGTGAGTCGCGATGGATCGGTGTCGCTTCCCCATCTGGAGGCGGCCCTGCGGGATGACACCACGCTGGTCACGCTCATGATGGCGAACAACGAGGTGGGCACACTCCACCCCGTTCACGACATGGCGGCTCTCGCGCACGCACGCGGGGCCTTGTTTCACACGGACGCGGTGGCAGCCGTCGGCTGGTTGCCGATTGAAGTGCGCGACCTAGGCGTGGATGCCCTCACCCTGAGTGGCCACAAGATTGGCGCACCCAAAGGGAGCGGGGCAGTCTTCGTGCGTTCGGGGCTCGCCATCGAGCCGTTGTTGCACGGCGGGGGCCAAGAGACGGATCGCCGCTCGGGCACCGAAAACGTGGCCTGGGCCGTGGCACTGGCCACCGCGCTGGATCTCCTTCCGGAGATCCAGACCGACGGGCCGCGCGTGGCACGCCTCCGCGACGACTTCATTGCACGCGTGCTGAACACCGTGCCCGCTGCCCGCCTCACCGGCTCCGCCGACGACCGCGTCGCATCCATCGCCTCCTTCACGCTCGCGGGGGTTGGCGGGGAGACCGTGTTGCTCGAGCTCGAACAGCGCGGCGTGATTGTCTCGAGCGGTTCGGCGTGTGCCGCGGGTCGCGACGATCCCTCCCACGTGCTGATGGCCTGCGGATATACCGAGGATGAGGCCCGCACGTCGGTGCGCTTTAGCCTGGCGCACCACAGCACAGCAGATGAACTGGATCGGGCCGCCCGAGCACTGGCGGAAGCCGTGGACGCCGTGAGCGGACTCGGTCGGTGAGCGGGCTCGGTCGGTGAATGGGCTCCGACGCTGAGTTGGCGCCCCTAGGGCTCGTAGACCTCGAGCGCCCGGTCGAGCAGCGTGAAGAGCTGTTCGCGAACCTGATCGCGTGTCGAAATCTCATGCGTCCAAGGCAGGCGAACAAGGGTCTCCTCGTCGCCAACCATCGCCGAGAAATCGACGCCCACCTCATCGAAGCCCACCATGGTGGCCGCTGTCGCCTCGCGTAAACCACCCAACCACTGCACCATGACGAGATTGTTGGCCGATTGGTTGGCGTTCATGTAGGCGCACACGCCCGAAATGATTTCCGAATCAAAGCTCACTGAACTGCCTCCACTGTTGTGTTGAGTCGAACCCGGCAGGTTCCTTCACTCTGGCACTGAGCCACTTTCCTAGGGTTTAGTTTATTAGAGTGAAGACTTTCTCCCGCCTCGTGCTCGCCAAGCC
>CAIVOR010000185.1 GCA_903907615.1 uncultured Microbacteriaceae bacterium
AAATAGGCGAGCGCGTCGTGATTCGTCACGAGGATGCGCTTCGCCGCAGGCACCGTCGCAAATGCTTGGGTGGCCCACTCATCGAGCAGACCGAGTTGTGCCTCATATGCCGAACCATTCGCGGCAAACGCCGCGCGCATGTCGGGTCGCGCACTCTGCAATCCGGCGACAATGTTGGCGACCATGATGCGCGCATTGCGGGGAGACGTCCACACATGCGGGTCGTCATCACTCAGTGAAACACCCGCCGAGGCGACAATCAGTGTTCCGCCAAATCCGCTGGCATCCTCGAAGCTTGTGAGCCACTGTTCGAGCCCGAGGCCATTCGAGACAAGTGCATTGGCTTCTCCCGCGGCCACGAGGTCGCGTGCCGACGGATCGAAACTGTGCGCCGACTGGTTGGGCCGAATGAGCGCCGTCACGATGCCCTCCTCGCCCGCTACGGCTCGCGAAAAATCGGCAAGCTGAGTTGTCGTGGCGACGATACGAATCGGTCCGGTCTGAGCCGGCGTGTTGGTGACAGAGCATCCGGCGAGCGCAACGGTAAGACCGGCCAGGATGGCCAGCGCCGCACGTCGAAGGGATGTTCTCACTGTCCGACCATATTTCTTATTGAGAACCATTGTCAATACGGCCGTCGGGGTGGGGCGTAACATCGAGCTGTGGCTGTTCCCAAAGTGCTCCTGTACTACGCCTTCACGCCGCTGGCGGATCCTGAGGCCGTGCGCTTGTGGCAGCGCGACCTGTGTCGCTCACTCGACCTGCGCGGGCGCATCCTGATTTCTCGGCACGGCATTAACGGCACGGTCGGCGGCGAACTGCGCAACGTCAAGCGCTACCTGCGCACCACGCGCGAATACGCGGGCTTCGCCCACCTCGATGCTAAATGGAGCGAAGGCTCGCCTCTCGACCCACAGGGGCTCAGCACAGACTTCCCCAAACTGAGCGTGAAGGTGCGCGACGAGATCGTGAGTTTTGGCGTACCCGACGAAATTGCCGTGACCGACTCCGGAATTGTGGGCGGTGCCACAAAACTCAGCCCGCCCGAACTCGACGCCCTGGTGGCCGAGCGCGACGTGGTCTTCTTCGACGGGCGCAACGCCTTCGAGGCCCAGATTGGCCGGTTTCGTGATGCGATCATCCCGGATGTGCGCAACACGCGCGACTTCGTGGCCGAATTGGAGAGTGGCAAATACGACCACCTCAAGGACAAGCCCGTGGTCACCTACTGCACGGGCGGGATTCGCTGCGAGGTGCTCACGCCCCTCATGAAAGCCCGAGGATTCTCCGAGGTCTATCAACTCGACGGCGGCATTGTTCGCTACGGCGAATACGCGGGCAACGCGGGGCTCTGGGACGGATCGCTCTACGTCTTCGACGGACGCATCTCGATGGATTTCGCTCCGGACACTGTTCAGCTCGGAACGTGCACGATCTGTGGCAGCGCCACCAACCACATGGTCAACTGCCACGAGACGTCGTGCCGCGAGCAACTGGTGTGTTGCGATGACTGCACGCAAACGACGAGGGCCGGGTGCCTATCTCATCCCGCCCTCGTCGTGAGTTCTCGCTAGCTCAATTCTGCAAGCCGCAAGGTATGCGCCTAGGCGTTCCGGCGGCGGCGGAACAGCAGGATTACCGCACCGGCGAGCAGCAGGCTGACACCACCAAGCGTGGTTGCCGTCAGCGCGGACGCGCTCATGCCCGTGTCCGGCAGGCCCTCGGCGGTCAGGTTGAACGTGAAGTAGACGGGGTGATCGCCGATTGTGTCCGTGAGGGCAAGAAGAAGTGCCGGATGGTACAGGACCACCTCAGGCGTGAAGCTGCCCGTCTCGGTTGGCGTGCCGCTGAGCGTGAGGCTCAGATCGCCCGTGGTCTCGTCCTGGACAAACGTTCCGGTGACGCCAGCGGGAAGACCACTGACCTTGCCGTCGGTCCAGACAACGCTGCCGTCGTTGAGGTAACCCACGGTGGCTACGGCGTCACCGGTGACCACGGGCAACGACTTTTCTGCGCCGCCGTATGACGCGTCGGCAATTGAGAAGTCATTACCGAATGTTTTGGTCTGTTCGCCAAACGCGTCAGACAGGGGGCCGCCCGTTACGTCCTCCGCGTGAGAATAGGCCAGCTGGAAGCCGCCGAGGGGGTTGTAGTCGAAGGCGCCCACAATGATGTCAAATGTGGCTCCACCCTGAACATAGGCCAAGATGTTCTCGTTTCCATTGGCGACCTCCCAACCCTGCTGAATCGCACCGCCCATGGGAACCATAAGCTGATAAACCCCCACGGAGTCACCGACGTAGCCGGCGCTGGGGTAGTCGGCGGTGACGTCACAATCAGAGTCAGATCCGTCATACAGGTCGGTCGTGATAAAGGTGTCATCAATGGTGAAGTCGTAGCAGACAGAGTCATTCGCGCCCGACGCACCTTCAACGTTAATTTGGACGAGGGCAATGTTGCCCGTTGTCGCAACGGCGTAGGAGTACTTCACGTAATTACCGTCGAACGTCACGGTGAGATTGACGGTGATGTCGATGGTGTCGATGGTGACCGTCTGGTGCCCCGACCAGGTGCTCACGCCGCCGTTGTCAAGTCCGCTGGAATCCTCAACCCAGTTAGTGAGAGCGGTCTCGCCGCCCCCTTCGTACCAAGCGTATGTGTCAAAGTAGGTGTCGAAAATGTCGCCGGTCCACCCCTCGATGCCAAAGGTGTTGTCGAAGTAGTAGGCGTCGGAGATGTTTGCCGATCCGCTATTGAAAGCTTGCCAATCCATGGTCTGGGTAACAACCGAGTCGTCGTAGGCAAAGGCGGGGGCAGCCGAGATGGCCGCCGACCCCACGCCCAGTGCGAGTGCGCTCGAGGCTGCAATGAGCCCCTTGGCCAGTTTGTTCATGAGAAATGATGCCCTTCGTCAGCTCTTGCGAATGTTGAACATTGCACGTGCGACCGGGGGGCAGCTACTCGTCATTCCGACAGTACGCCCAAAGCAAGGCTTAAACAATGTCTGCGCGCGCCGTCCTGCGCGCTTCTGGGCTAGGCAGACGCGAGCGCGTACTCGATGAGCAGGTCGACTAGGGCGTCGATGTCCTGCTCCTCGGCAATCACGTCAATGCGTACGCCGTGAGTGCGGGCGTCGCGGGCGGTGCGCGGTCCCATGGCTGCAGTGAGCGTGATGTCCGGGATTGGACCGAACTGATAGGCAATCTGCTCCGCGACGGTGCCCGAGGTCACGAGGAGAATGTCGAACTCTCCGTCTTTCACGTCCTCGACAATTTCGGGATCCACTTCAATGCCAACGGTGCGATAGGCCACCACAGATTGAACATCGTGTCCGATGCGGCGCAGACCGTCGGTGAGAATCGGGATGGACTGCTCTGAACGGATCGTGAGCACCTTGAGGGGGATGACTCCTCCGGTGGCCTCGGCCCACTGCTCGAGCATGGCCTGGACGGTGTTCTCTTCGACCGGCACGAGGTCGGCGCGATAGCCGGCAGCGGCCAGCGCTGCCGCCGTGGTCTCGCCCACCGCAGCGACCTTGGTGGCCGAGGGGATGATGGCGCGATAGGCCGCGACAACGTCAACCGTGGTGGCGCTCGAGAACGTTACGACGTCGAAGGAACCCGCGGCGAGCTGATTGAGCGCCGTCTGCAACTCCTCGGAGTTTTCGGTCACGACGTAATTGGTCATGGGAGCGATGACAGTGGAGGCTCCCTGCGCGCGCAGCGCGGAGGCGACCTGGTCACCCCACGGGCCGCCGCGAGGAATAAGGATGCGTTGCCCGCCCAGGGGTCGGGTTTCGATTGGTGCAGTGATGGCCATTAGTGTCTCTCGTCTCAAAGACGGGCCGCACAGAGGTGACCCGTCGCACAAGGGGAATGCACCGTGGGGGCATGAGGACGTTACCGGCCCGCACGGGGTGTCATCATTGACGAGTCAGCGAGATTATCGCTTTGACGTGATTTTAACCACGAGATAGGCCGTTGCGCCAATCGCGGCGACCACGCCCACGGCAATTCCTGCCAAAAGCACAGGGTTTTCTTGGCGCAGGGTCTGCACGCGACGCCCAAATTTGCGTGAGGCCTTGCCCAGTTGCTTGGGCACATTCACTTTGTCCTCGAGGGCGTCCAAGGTCGAGGCCAGCTGAGCGCGCGTCTGTGCGCGGTGGGCGCGCAGTTGTTCGAGCTTCATGGTCGAGACATCGGTGCGAACGGGCGCGTTGGTTCGCGAACTATTTGGTGTTGTGGTCAAAACGACCCTCCCCCCTCAGTGCGTGCGCGTCTTCAATGATCGCGTCAAAGGTCTCGGTTGGCAGTGGCGGGTTGCCCTTCTTGAACGTGGAAACGCCCACGGCGAGAAGCACAATCATGAGGATGAGGAGAGCCCCCGAAACAACAAGAGCGGACAACCAGGCGGGCATCACCAACGCCAGGCCCAAAATAGCCGCGGTAATGAGCGTGCCCATCAGAAAGAGACCGAGGGTGGCGGCAATGGACAGAAGAAGTGCGCCGACACCCAGCTTCTTGAGCTTGCGGCCCATTTCCCGCTTGAGTTCTTCAAACTCGATGCGGACGAGCTCAAGCAGGGTGGCAGGGAGCTCGCGCAGCAGCATAAAGAGCGAGCGCGGATCTTCACGCTCGGACGAACGAGGGGGCGTGTTTGCTGACACTTAGGCTCCCGGCTTGGCTTTCGGCTTGGCCGCCGACGTGCGCGGCTTCGCAGTGGCGCGCGCCGCGGCAGCGGCGTCCGGCTTGATTGTGGTGATGGGTCCGGTCATGGGAGAGGTTCCGCGCACGGCGGGTTCCGCCGTGGGTCGAACGGGCGAGGAAACTGCCTTGCTACGCGTTGCCGGAGCCTGCTCGCCAGCAACCTGGGCAATGACCTTGCGGGCTTGAGCGACGGCCTTGTCGGCAACGTCGGCCACGGCATCCTGAGCTTGTCCGGCGGCCCACTGAACGGGTTCGGACTCCCACACGTTCTTTGCGGCCAGCTTGATCTGCTCGTAACGCTGGCGGCCGGCTCGCGTACCGAGCACGTAACCCACGGCCAGACCGGCGACAAAGAGAAGTTTGCCCCTCATTGGAGACTCCCATCGAATATTCCCAGAAGCGCATATGCGCCCTGCGACAAGCCTAGCCCCCTAGGTCGACGGGGCCTACCGGCGGTTTTTCAGCGTGAGACAGCAGTGCTTGGCGAACCTGAGCGGCCACCTGACGCGACGCGACGATGGCGGCGGACAGGCTCGGCGCGCGATTGTGAATGCCCACAATCCCCGTCGGAAGCAGGTGGGTCGAGAACTCTTCGGTCATTTCACGGGTTGCCAAGAGTGACCCGGCTGTGAGTGCCGTGCTTCGTCCGTCGGTCGCCGTGAAGGTGACCATCACGTCATCGGCTGGCTTTCCCGCTGTCACCGCAACCTCCGTGACGCCATGGCGCGTGACGGCAAAGTAATCCAGGCGTTCGCGCAGCGCGGCCCACAGGGCCTGCATCCCGTCGTCGACAGTAACGGCCTGCACCACCGTTGGGTCGGCGGCCATCATTTCAATCACGCCGAGGGTGAGCGAGCCCACGCGCGTCGTCGCCTCGCCAAGCCCCGGAATCAGGTCGACGACATCGACGTCCCCGGTGAGGCCAAGGTCGCTGACCAGGCGCGGCTGCACAAGGAGTCGGAGAGCGCGAGCGCCCAGACGACGGCGCACGAGTCGGAGCAGGCTGCGCTCGTTGCCCACACTCATGATGGGCATCAGGCGGTCGAGATAGATGCGCCATGCTCCGCGCCACCCGAGCACGTCACGAACGGCCACTGAGAACGGATTGGCCGGAATGCCGTAAATGTTCTCGGTCCCCGGCTCGGGAGTGTGCGCCGTTGTGCTGACGCCAAGATCGGCACAGAGAGCGCCGACGATACCTCCCGCGTTGCTCTGTGTCTCACAAAGAGGCGAATCCGGAAGTTCCAGCACGACGACGCGCAGCCCGATGCGTGCGCACTCCCAGGCCGCCACAAGGGCGGCGGGATTCGACGACACCACGGCGACATCGAAACGTTCGAGAGATTTCTTGGGCATGGACGATCCTGCGTCTGACGTTTTTCGGCGACTCGGCTCGCGCCCGTACTTAGGAGCCGATGAGGGCCGTGGCGAGGAATGCCGGCAGGTCGGCCATCGGGATGCGTTCCTGCGACATCGTGTCGCGGTGACGCACCGTCACGGCTTTGTCTTCGAGACTGTCGAAGTCGACCGTGATGCAGAACGGCGTGCCGATCTCGTCTTGGCGGCGATAGCGGCGTCCGATGGCGCCCGCATCGTCGAAGTCAATGTTCCACGACTGACGCAGTTGGGCAGCCAGCTCCCGGGCCATCGGCGACAGCTCCTCGTTGCGCGACAGCGGGAGAACGGCTGCCTTGACGGGGGCCAGTCGCGGGTCAAGCTTGAGGACCGTTCGCTTGTCGATCTCGCCCTTGGCATTAGGCACTTCTTCTTCGGTGTACGCGTCAACCAAGAACGCCATCAGCGAGCGGGTCAGGCCGGCCGCCGGTTCAATCACGAAGGGCACCCAGCGCTCGTTCTTGGTTTGGTCAAAGTACGACAGATCTTTGCCTGAGTGCTCCGAGTGGGTCTTGAGGTCAAAGTCGGTGCGGTTGGCAATGCCCTCGAGCTCACCAAACTCCGATCCTGAGAAACCAAAGCGGTATTCGATGTCGACCGTGCGCTTGGAGTAGTGCGAAAGCTTCTCTTTAGCGTGCTCGAACAGGCGAAGGTTTTCGGGATCGATGCCCAGCTCGACGTACCACGCCAAACGGAGGTCAATCCAGTACTGGTGCCAGTCTTCATCCGTTCCCGGCTCGACAAAGAACTCCATCTCCATCTGCTCGAACTCGCGCGTGCGAAAGATGAAGTTACCGGGCGTGATTTCGTTTCGGAAACTCTTACCGATTTGCCCGATACCGAACGGGGGCTTCATGCGTGCCGACTGCAGCACGTTGGCAAAGTTCACGAAAATACCCTGGGCTGTTTCGGGACGCAGGTAGTGCAGCCCCGCCTCGTCGTCGACCGGGCCGAGGAACGTCTTGAGAAGTCCCGAGAAGGCGCGTGGTTCGGTCCACGAATCCTTGTTGCCGCAGTTGGGGCAGGGCACGCCGGCGAGTCCACCCTCGGGCGCACGGCCCTTGCGCTCTTCGAATTCCTCAACGAGGTGGTCTTCGCGAAAACGACGGTGACAACTGGTGCACTCCACGAGCGGGTCGCTAAAGACCTCGACGTGGCCAGACGCTTCCCACACCTGGCGCGGCAGAATGACGCTCGAGTCAAGACCCACCACGTCGTCGCGCGACTGCACCATGGAACGCCACCACTGGCGCTTGATGTTCTCCTTGAGGGCGACGCCCAGGGGGCCGTAGTCCCACGCAGAGCGCGATCCCCCGTAGATTTCACCGGCCTGATAGACAAATCCGCGGTTCTTGGCCAGCGCGATGACAGCATCGAGTTTTGAGGTGGGCGCCATGACCCAATCCTATTCGGGGTCTACCAGATGGTGACGCGCTGATCCTCGTCGAGCCAGAGGGCGTCGCTCGGGTGCACGTCGAAGGCAGCATAGAACGCGTCGATGTTGCGCACGATCTGGTTACACCGGAACTCGGGCGGTGAGTGCGGGTCGATGGCCAAAAGTCGCAGGGTCTCTTCGTCACGAGCAATCTGCTGCCACGACTGGGCCCACGACAGGAAGAAGCGCTGAGCGCCCGTGAGGCCATCAATGACCGGCGGCTCGGCGCCACCCAGTGCGATTTGATAGGCCTTCCACGCGATCGCGAGACCACCCAGGTCGCCAATGTTTTCACCGATGGTGAGCTCGCCGTTGACCTTGTTTCCGGGAGTCGTTTTCGGTTCAAGCGCGTTGTATTGCTCGATGAGCACAGCCGCCCGCTTGTCGAACTGTTCGCGGTCGTGCTCTGTCCACCAATCGGTGAGCTTGCCGTCGCCGTCGAATCGCGAACCCTGATCGTCGAATCCGTGGCCGATCTCATGGCCGATCACGGCACCGATTGAGCCGTAGTTGGCAGCGTCGTCCCATTCGGGACTGAAGAACGGAGGCTGCAGGATGGCCGCCGGAAACACGATTTCGTTGAATCCCGGGTTGTAGTAAGCGTTGACCGTTTGGGGTGTCATGAACCACTCATCGCGATCAATCGGCTTGCCAATCTTGCCCAGCTCGCGCTTCATCTCGAACTCTGCAATGTTGCGCACGTTGTCCATGAGGTTGTCTGGCGTAATTTCGAGAGCTGAGTAATCACGCCACGTGACGGGGTAGCCCACCTTGGGCGTGAACTTATTGAGCTTCTCGAGCGCACGCTTCTTGGTTGCCGGGCTCATCCAGTCGAGGCCCTCAATTGATTCTCGATAGGCCTCAATGAGGTAGCCCACGAGCACGTCCATCGATGTCTTGGCTTCTTCGGGGAAGTGACGAGCCACGTAGATCTGGCCGACGGCTTCACCCATCGATCCCTCGACCAGGGAGACGCCGCGCTTCCAGCGTTCGCGCTGCTGCGGGGTGCCCGTGAGGGTGCGGCCATAGAAATCAAAGTTGGCCTCGTTGAACGCGGCCGGAAGGTAGGGAGCGGCCGAGTGCAGCACCTGCCAGATCAGCCAGGCACGCCAATCCTCGAGGCGCTCAGGAACGAGGAGCGCGCCCAGGCCCTCAAAGAAACTGGGCTGTCGAACCACGACGGTCTCAAACGTTGCCTCATCGGCGCCGAGCGCAATGCGCCACAGGTCGAGATCGGGCTTGTGTTCGGCGGGCGATGCGGCGGCGGCGAGGGCACAGGTCTCGGCCCAGAACAGCGGGTTGTATGTGGCGAGGCTGTCGCGGCTGCGCACGTTGTCCCAGTGAGCGGCGGCAATATCCCGCTCGAGGTCGTAGACGCGCTGGGCGCGCACGGGAGCGGACTCATCGAAGTCGAACGTGAGCAGTGATTCGGCCGCGAGTTCAAACATGCGCTGGATGTGCGACACATAGGCGTCGCGAATCGACGCAAAGCTTTCCTCGCGAAAGTACGACTCGTCGGGCAGGCCAATTCCGCCCTGCTCGGCAAAGACGAGGTAGCGGTTGGGGTCGCCGGGATCATTGTCGACAAACAGTTGAACGAAGCCGCCCACGCCGTGGCGCTCGAGTCGGCCGACGGCATCGAGCACCGCGGAGATGCTCGCGACATTCGACGCGAACGCAATCTGCGACTCGATGGGGGCGAGGCCCCGCGCCTCAATTGCGGCAGTGTCCATGAAGCTCGAGTAGAGGTTGCCCACCTTGCGCTCGGGCGCGCCCTCGTCGGCCTTCTGGGAGTCTTGAATGATGTCGCGCACGGCCTCTTCGGCACGCTCGTGCAGCACGTGGAACGATCCGTATCGGGCCTTGTCGGCGGGAATCTCGTTGCGGCGCATCCACTTGCCCGTCACGTGCTCAAAGAGGTCGTCTTGCGGGCGCACCTCGGGGTCGAGTTCGTCAATGTCGATGCCGGAAAGTGGGCGAGCAGAAGTCATGCTCCCCAGCCTAGGCAAACGTTGCACCGCGCGCACATTACTGTTGCTTTCGTGAGCCTCACGTCGTTTTCCCAGCCCGCAGCCGGCCGGCCTTGGCAACCCGTGATGTTCGACATGGACGGCACCCTCCTTGACTCGGCACCTGCCGTCATGAGCCGGCTACGCGACACGATGACTCACTTTGGCGTTCAGCCTCCTGCCGACACCGAGTTGCGGCACCTGATTGGACCGCCGACGCGAGAGGCACTGAGCGGCTACATTCCTCCGGAACTCCTCGAGGAGGCGTTGACTTTTTACCGATCACTCGTCGCTCACGAGGGACTCACGAACATGAGTCTCTTCGCCGGAATCCCGGAGGCTCTGGCGCAACTCCAGGACCGAGGTGTGCCGCTGGCGGTTGCCACGAGCAAACTGCAGGGAGAGGCCGACCGCATTCTGAGGGATTTCGGCATCGCTCAGTTTTTCACGGCGGTCGCGGGTGCGTCCCCCGAGCGCATCTCAAAGGCCGACGTTGTTGCCCACGCCCTCGAACGGCTGGAAACGTCATCAATCCACACGCCGCTCATGGTGGGTGATCGCCTGTGGGACATCGAGGGAGCAGCGACTCACGGCGTGCCCACGATTCTTGTTTCCTGGGGGTACGCGCGCGCCGAGGAGTTCGAGCTCGCGCTCGCTCGGGTAGACACCACGCACGACCTCGTCTCATTTGTCCTCGGGGCAGGCGCGTAACATGCGTCTCGTCATCGCCACATGCTCGGTGGACTACAGCGGGCGTCTCACCGCGCACCTGCCGCTCGCCACGCGCGTGCTCATGGTCAAGCAGGACGGCAGCCTGCTCGTGCACTCCGACGGGGGTTCCTACAAGCCCCTCAACTGGATGTCGCCACCGTGCTTTCTCACTGTCCACGAACCGGATGATGACCTCGTGGCGCAGGGCGTCTCAGAGGTCTGGCGGGTGACCCACGCCAAAACGTCCGACATGCTCGTCGTGGCTATCCACGAGATTCACGGCGAATTGGAGCATGACTTGGGCGTCGACCCGGGCCTCATCAAGGACGGCGTGGAGGCTCACCTGCAGCGTCTCCTTGCCGACAACATTGACGAACTGGGCGACGGCTACACGCTCGTCCGTCGCGAATTCATGACCGCCGTTGGTCCGGTCGACGTGCTGGCCCGGGATGCGGACGGAAATACGGTCGCCGTTGAAATCAAGCGACGCGGCGATATCGATGGCGTGGAGCAGCTCACGCGCTACCTCGAGCTGCTCAATCGCGACCCGCACTTTGCGCCGGTCACCGGTGTTTTCGCCGCCCAGGAGATCAAGCCGCAGGCCCGTAAACTCGCTGACGACCGTGGCATTCGTTGCCTTGTTCTCGATTATGACCGGCTCAAGGGCATCGACGATTCTCAGGGGCGGCTCTTCTAGGCGAGTGACTTCAGCGCACCATGACGAGTGGGGTGCGTCGTCGTCGGCCGCAGCGATGCGCTCAGCCGCTGACACATTCCGCACGAACAGGAATCCCCCAGGCCATGACGGCCCGGGGGATTCCTGATCTCGCGATCCTGCGAGGGAGGCGCGCGATGTTACTTACGTGCGGTGTTACTCCGCCGACCGGCGACGGCGCACCATGATCAGTGCGAGCGCACCGGCGCCGAGCAGACCTGCTGCGATTGCTCCTGTAGCAACGAACGCGATGGCGCTTGCGCCCGTATCGGGCAGTGCAGCCGGAGTGGCTGTTCCCGTGATGAAGATCGACTCCGTGTAGAAGTCGTGCGGTGCACTCGTGTTGATGGTTGAGTTGGTGATTTCACCCACGAACGTGGCGGCACCGGTGGCAAAGTCCGCAACGATGAGCTCCGAGTCATAGCAGTCGTTCACGAACCACGGGTTACCGTTTCCGTCGAAGGCAACGCCCTCCACATATTCCAAGTTGCAATCGGAACGGTTCTCGTAACTGTAGGAGGCCATGGTGACGTTGTGGGTCGTATCAGCAGTCGCAACGCCGGTCGACGTGTCGACACGGTAAGCGAGAAGAGTGGATGAACCGCTGTCCCACATGAAGATGTAAACCGTGTCGTCCACGGGGTTGTAACCCATCGCGTTGGGGCTAAATTCTAGTCCCGGACCCACGGCGGTCGCGACGCCCGTCGTCAAGTCGAGAGAGTAGAAGCCAGCATCCCGAATGAAAAAAGCGTTTCCGTCATTGATAATCGACAAGCCCCACGGGTTAGTAACCGGACCGGTCACCGGCGCAATAACAGTGTAAACACCGGTTGCCGGATCCACCTTCGCAAGGTTTCCTCCCACGTTCGTGTAATAAGCCAAGTAGACGCTGCCGTCAACGGGGTTTACCGCTGCCCCACTGGCACACGAACCGTCATTGGCGTTGCCCACCAACGTTGCGTTTCCGTTCGTGGTGTCAACACTCGTCAATTGCGGCTGAAAGTCGTCGCACGAAGCGGCAAAAAAGTGCTGGCCAGCCGGCAGAGTCGGTGCACCCGTGGCCTGCGCGGGTGCAACACCCGCAGTAATGAGTCCGGCGGCGGCCAGAACAACCGCGGCACGTGCAAGCTTTCTCTTCATGAATCAAGACCTTTCGGTAGGGGCAAATGCCATAAAACCCTATCGACATAATCGTCCTCAGACCCCCCGAGCAAAAAATCAAAACGTGGTGATGACACGTCTGAGGTGTGGGTTGTCGCTAACCAACGCCGAGCAGACAGCCGGCCTGGCTTGGTCACTATCGGGCTAGGTGCGCTTTGTCAGGACGCCGGCGGCCACGGTGAGGGCCAGCACCATGATGCCTGCACCGGCCAACATGGAGAAAGTATTGACCACGCTTTGGGGGAAAAACAGGTCCGCCAGAACCGCGGTAATTATCTGGCCGGTCGTGGTCGCCAAACTCGTGACGAGAGCGCCCGTGTGCCGAACTGCCCAGGCCGTCATCGCTACAAAGAAAACGCCACACAGGCCGCCCAGATACAACCACACGTCGGTGGGATACGTCTTGGGCAGTCCCTGGCCGAGGGAATAGGCCCCGGCCACGATGGCCAAGACACCGGAGCCAACAAGGAAGTTGAGGACGGTCGGCGTCAGAGGTGTGCGGGCCACGACAGCCATGGAGCCGTTAGCAATCTGCTGCCAGGCCACGAGAACGCCAAAGAGGAAGGGAAGAATGAGCAGGATGAGCGCGTCAGCGTTGGCCAATCGCCCCAGCATCGACACGGTGACCGCCACGATGGCCAGGAGCACGCCCACGGTGCGTCGAGCAGTAAACGGCTTCCGTCCTGCGGGTCCAATCCCCGTTGCATCGATCACATAGCTTCCCAGTGTGAGGCCGCATACGAAAGTAATCGAAAACAGTGCCACGCCCGTTATTCCCACGGTGAGCGACTGTGAGAACACGAACGCGGCGCCACTGGCGCCGGCCAGTGTGAACAGCCATGCCGTTCGCCGTTGCCGGATCGACGTGAGAAGGAGGCGGAATCCGGATCGTGTGCGCGGCGAAAAAACCAGAAAGACGAGCAGGATGACGGTTCCGGTGCCAAAAGAGATCAGGGCCGCAATCGGGGCGTCATTAATGCGGGTCGACAACTCGCCGTTGATTCGCGACTGTGTGGCCATAAAGCCGCCAGCGAGTAATGCCACCGTTACGGACACCCACATCGGCACCCGTCTGGTCGGGGTGGGCGGTGGTGGGTTCACGTGCTCAGACTAGCCGTTGCCGTTTTTCTCGACTCAGAAAAAGGGGCCCCGACGTATTCGCCGAGGCCCCTTGTTGGTCAGGAAATTACATTGTGACGTTGACCGTGAAGGTCACGGTCTCGCCGGTTACCGAGTCGGTGAGGGTGACCTCGGTGGTGCCCTCGGCTACGGGCGTGAGGCCCGGTACGAAGGTGGCGTCACCGTCAGTGCCGCCCTCGGTGAACTCGACAACGCCCGACTTCGAGAACGAGGCGGTCCAGTCGCCCTCGGTGGCCTCGGCCACGTTGAGGTATCCCATGGAGTTCATGGGGATGTCGTAGGTCTTTCCGTTGGCCTCGGCAACGGGGATCTGGACGGGCGAAACCACGTTGCTGCCCACGGCAGACTCGGTGGGGGCGGGGGCGGCGTTCGAGCAGGCCGTGAGGCCGCCGACGGCGGCGAACGCGATGGCCGCAACGGCGCCGACGCGGATGAAGTTCTTGTTCATGATTCTCTCTTTTCGTTTCTTGCGCTCAATCGAGCACGTTAGCGTCACCAGAGTATGGGATGGCTCGCCCTGTACTGTGTGTGTGGGCTGTGCGTTTCCTGAGCGTTAGGTGAACGTGCGAAAGAAATAACCCCCGGAGGCAACCGGGGGTTATCATTCGTGCGCGAGGGGGGACTTGAACCCCCACGCCCTTGCGGGCACTGGCACCTGAAGCCAGCGCGTCTGCCATTCCGCCACTCGCGCGAACAGATACTGACGCTATCACGCGCCCGCCACGAGCGCACACTCGCGCCCTAGAGGTCGAGCGTTAGCTCCGGAGTGCGCGAGCGCGAGACGCACGGGTACATGATGTGCAGCTCGTCCTTTTCTTCGTCGTCCATGATCGAGTCGAGGTGCTCGGGTTGGCCCTCGAGAACGCGCACCTCGCACGTGCCACAGAGGCCCTTCTTGCATGAGCCTAGGATCGGAACGCCGTCGCGCACGAGGGCGTCGAGCAGCGACTCGTCAGCGGCCGCGACCACCTGGCGCTTCGACTTCTTGAGGTTCATGACCACCGAGGTGACCGCTTCCGCTATCCGCTCCACGGCCACGAAGCGCTCGAGGTGCATGCTCGCTTCGGGCACGTGAGCGGCCACCGCGCTCATGAGGGCTTCGGGGCCACAGCAGTACACCTCCGCCCCCGGGGCAGCCACGAGTGACTTGATGTCCGGGTCGGCGGCTCGCTCATCGGCGGCGCTGACAAATACGCGGTCCGGATAGTCGGCCTCGAGTTCCGCCGCGAAAGCCATGGTGGTGCGCGAACGGCCGAAGTAGTGAAGTTGCCACTTTCGGCGCGGTGGAAGCGACTCAATCATGGCCTTGATGGGTGTGATGCCGATGCCGCCCGCGACAAACACGTACTCGGTTGCCGGCTCCAGTTCAAAGTGATTACGTGGCGCGGACACCTCGAGCTCCGTGCCCACCTTGGCGTTTTCATGAATCCATTTGCTGCCGCCGGTCGAGCCCCGTTTTTTGAGAACGGCGATGTCAAAGTGGCCGCGGGCGGCCGGATCTCCACACAGGGAATATTGGCGCTCAAGCCCGTTAGGCAAATACAGCGTGACGTGTGCGCCGGGGTGCCACACATCGAGGTTGCCGCCGGCAACGGGAATGAGGCGCACTCCGAGGACGCCCTTGGCGAGGACGATGGTCTCGCTGATGCGCATTCTGGTGGTTCCTGCAGGGGGAGCGACGGTGGTCGCCGAGCGGGCGGTTGGCGCCGATTTTGTTGCCCCGGCACCCGCAGATCCCGCGGAGCGGTCAATCGGCGAACGGGCGGAGCGTGACCTGTTTCCAACAATCACTCGGATGAGAACGGCTGCTGACGCCGCCCCAATCAGAACAATCGCGAGCGACTTGTACCAGAGCTGGGAAACGTCGGTGCCGCTAAAGGCCGCGTGAAAGGTTACCAGGATGAGGGCCACGTAGGCCGAGTAGTGAATGCCCTTCCAGAGTCGACGCGGCAGTTTGTTCATGAGCCACGAGGTCGCCTGGACGGCCACCATGAGGTACACGGCAAAAACACCGAGCATGATCGGAATCGTTTTTGCCTGAACACTCGACACACTCGATCCTGCGGTAGCTCCGGGAATGAGCAGTTCGGCCAGGGAGAAGTGCACGAAGTCGTCCAGCATGAGCGAGACCATGTGGAGGCCGACGAATATCAGGGCGAGGCCGCTGACATACCGGTGCAGGTCTTGAAGCCACGCGGGGTTGTCAATTTTTCGCATGACGCGAGTGGATAACAGGATGCCCAGCACAACCGAACCCGTGAGGAGAACCCACGCAATCACCGAGCTGGCTCGTGTCACGTACCACCAAATGTGCGGTTCGTTCATCGGTATGTCTCCCAGTTCGACGAGGTGATCTGACTTCCATCCTCTAGCACGAGGAGCCCCGCTGCGTTCTGGCCAGGAAGCCAGTCCAAGAATGCCTGCGGCTCGCGAACAAAGGCAGACTTACTCAGTGCCTCAGCGTGAGCACCAGTTCCGGCAATGATTGTTGCCGTTTGAACGTCCGATTCGGCGCTCCGTGCGTCCGCCGGGTTGATGAGGTGATGACGCGAATCAGAGCCGAATCGGCGTTTGCGCTGGCTCGACGTCACCACGGCGCCCCGCGAGATGCGCACCTGGCCAATTTCCTGAGAAGTGTCGAACGGGTTCTCGACGCCCAGGCGCCAGGCAACACCATCGGGAGCGGCGCCGGCGACCACGATGTCGCCCAAGAATTCGGTCATCACGCCAAAGGCGCCGAGTTCGAGAACTCGCGCACAGACGATGTCGCCGGCGAGCCCTTTGCCCATTCCGCCCGCGTCAATAGTGGTACCCCGGGGCATTGTGACCGTAGTGCCCGATGCCACGATTCCGGCCAGGTTTCCCGGTGTGCGCGCAGATGCTGGCAACGTCGTGATGCGCGAAGCATCCGCAAGCGATGCCGTGTATCCCATCTCAAGAAGGGCTGGGAGCAGGGTGGGATCAAAGTCTCCGCCACTCACGATGGCGGCCTTCTTTAACTCGTCAATCAAGCGGATTGTCAACGGGTCAACATCGGTGGGTGTGCCCTCGGCCCAGTTCAGTCGCTGGACATCACTCGCTGAGTCGAATCGGGTCCACAGCCGTTCGAGCTCGTGCGCCACAGCCCACGCTTCGTCAAGAACCGCTTTTCCGGCACCGACCGCGGTAATGGTTCCCCAGCCGCCCATAATCTCGCGGCGGCCTGAGACCGCTGCGGGCAGGGACGTTCCCTGGGCAATCGCGGCGCGCACAGCATCCCGCGCGATATCGCGCTCAGTCATACGACTCAGGTTATGGCGTTTCTTAGGATCCGCCGGTGGTTCCGTTCGACGGTGCCGGGGCGGGCGCCGGAGCTGGTGCGGGAGCGGGGGCCGGTTCGGGGGCGGCGGGAGCAGGAGCAGCAGGTGCGGGTGCTGCGGCGGGAGCTGTGTCCTGCGTCACCGTGGCACTCGTGCCGGTGTCGGCAGCCGGAGCAGGAACAGCAGCAGCGGGAGCAGCGGCCTGGGTGTCGGTGGCCGGCGTGGGCGTTGCCGTAGCGACGTTTCCCGCGCTAGCCGTCTCATTCTCTTGAGCAACGGCGGCAAACTGAAAACCGGTGACAATGCCCACAAGAGCCAGCCCTGCTGCTGCGCCCGTAATTGTGCGGGCCGTCTGTGCGGGGTGAATGCGCTTAGTCATCGTCGTCGTCCTCGTGTTCGTGGTGCTCGGATTCGTGGCTGTCGTCTTCGTAGTCATCGTCGCCGCCAGTGGCGCTCGATCCGCCGGTCGTCCCGTTGGAAGGGGCAGGAGCGGGAGCAGGTGCGGGAGCAACGACCGGCGCGGGAGCCGGGGCGGGCGCCGAAACATTCGTATTGCCGTTTGAGGCAGTCACCGGTGCGACGGGAGCCGGAACGGCCGGCGCGGGAGCCACGACGGTCTCAGTTGCGGGCGCCGTCGTGCTCGAGGGAACCAACACCTCTGAGGCCGAGACGGGGTCTCCGCCGCCGAAGACTCCGCTGAGGGTGTCAGTGTTGGCTGCCATCGCGGCCGTTGCCGTTCCAAGAACGCCAACCACCGTGAGGATGGTGAGTGCGGGTGATTTCATACTCTTACGCTACGAACATCGGTCTTCACAAACGTCTGCCCTACGTCAAAGAAACATCAAAGATTGCCGGGTTTTTGGCCTCATTCGGGTGATTGGTCGGGATAACCGGCAGAATGGGGCGCGTGAAGGTTCTTGTCGTTGAAGACGACCCGTCGGTTGCCGACGGCATTATTGACGGTCTCGGTGATGCCGCCTTCGAGGTGCACCACAGCGCCACGGGTGCCGCTGCGCTCTCTGACTTCGCCACATTCGCACCCGATATCGTGCTCCTCGACCTGGGACTTCCCGACATGGATGGCACCGACGTGTGCCGGGCGCTTCGCAAGCAAAGTGCCGTGCCCATCATCGTCGTGAGCGCGCGGGGCGATGAGATTGACCGTGTGGTCAGCCTCGAAATGGGGGCGGACGATTATGTCGTCAAGCCGTTTGGAATGCGTGAACTGGTGGCCCGCATTCGAGCAGTGGCCCGGCGAACGAACAGTGCTGAGGCACCGGTCGGACCAACGGAGCGCACATTTGGCTCGCTCACCATCGACACTCGCGCACAGCGCGTGTCACTCGCCGGCGAGGACATCCACCTCACACCGACCGAGTTTGAGCTTCTCGTGTATCTGACCGAAGATCCCGGTGCCGTCTGCCGGCGCAGCGACATCCTGAACGACGTCTGGGATACCAACTGGTTTGGCACCACCAAGACACTGGATGCGCACGTGGCGGCCATTCGGAAGAAGCTGGGCAATTCCGGGTGGATTGAGTCAGTTCGCGGCGTAGGGTTTCGATTCGGTCAACCCGCATGAAGTGGCGGTTCATGGCCGCCATCATGGCCGTGATTCTGCTCGTCCT
>CAIVOR010000186.1 GCA_903907615.1 uncultured Microbacteriaceae bacterium
ATGATGGCCGGCGCGGCCGCCATCATCTCGGTCTCGATGTAGCCGGGGTGCACGATGTTGGTGCGGATACCGCGCGCACCGAACTCGGTGGCCGTCACGTGGGTGAGTCCGCGCAGGGCCCACTTGCTCGACGTGTACGCCACCGTGTGGTGGGCGTTCAGCGCGGCCGACGATCCGATGTTCACAATGGATGCCCCGGCATGCATCAGTGGAGACAGAGCCTGAATGCCGAGCATGGCACCCGTGACGTTGATGGCGAACACGCGGTCCCAGTCGGCGCGCGCGATTTCGCCGATGCGACCCCGGAACGGAATGCCCGCGTTGTTGACGAGCCCGTCGACCCGGCCGAACTCGCCTGTCAGCCACGCGGCGAGACTCTGCCAGCCATCTTCATCGGTCACGTCGAGCTGGCGGTAGTGCGCGGTTCCGGGTAGGTCGCCGGACGCGGTGAGCACCTCCGGGGCTTCGGTCGCAATGTCCGTGGCAATCACGGTGGCGCCCGAGGCGAGGAGCACGAGGGCCTCGGCGAGGCCCTGGCCCCGGGCGGCACCCGTGACGACGATGGTCTTGCCGGAGAGTCCGGGAAGGGCGAGGGGTGTGGTCATTAGCGCACCGGGTGCTTTCGATCGTGAAATTCGATGAGGTTGCCCTCGGGGTCGCACACGTAGGCAAAACGAACGCCGGGCTCGGGTGACTCCTGCGGCGCAATGGCTACCTCGGCGCCAGCCGCAACGAGTCGCGCGAAGAAGGCGTCGACATCGTCCACGCGCAGACAGAAGTGACCGTATCCCCGCGTAAGGGCAGCTTCACCGGGGTTGGCGGCATCCATGCCCGCGACGTTGCCGGGCCGATGGATGAGTTCGAGCGCGAAACCGTTGCCGTCGATGAGAAACAGGCCGGTCAGTTCGATGGGCGGCACCGAGAAGGGGAGCGTTCGGGTGAGTCCGAGCGCGTGTTCGTACCACGTGGCCTGAGCCTCGAGGTCGGCGACGTTGAGGCCGATGTGATCAAAATGCACGATGTTATGCCTCCCGCCCTAGTCGTGGGGGCCATCGTGGGGGCCATTGTGCATCAGCTTGGACTGCACGTCGGCGGGAAGCACCTGAAGCAGGTCGGGTGCGAATTCGCCGTCGACGAGGATAAACGCCACGCGGCAGACCTTGTCACTGCGGTTGGCCCACGCGTGATCCGTGCCGCGCTGAATCACGACGTCGCCGGCCGTGAGCGTGACCTCGCTGTCGTCGAGAACGAGAACAATCTCGCCCTCGAGCACGATGCCGTAGTCAATCGATTCGGTGCGGTGCACGGGGGACTGGTTGCCCAGTTCGTTGATGAACCCCGGGAAGAACTCGTTGATGCGCACCTTGGTGCCCTTTTCGGGCGGCGGTACGCGCAGCGTGCGTTCGGTGGGCTCGTTGGGCTCAACGCGCGAGATGGTGGCCGGCGCGCCCTCGGTGTTCCAGATTTCGTAGAACCCCACACCGTCCTGGGGCATCACGCGGTGCACGGGCACGATGCCGTCGGACAGCACCACGGATACGCCGTTTTCGTCGTGACCGGTCACAACCCGGCGAGGAACGTTGCCCTCGGGCATTTCCGCAGCCATGGCGCGCCTTAGAACGCGGGTGCGGTGAGCGCACCCATTGCCTGGCCCATGAGCATGCCGGGGTTCGCGCCCGGGGTCTCGGGGTGGATTTCCCACTCGACGAGTTGCATCGAGGCGTCGACCACGATCTTCACGCGCTCTTTGCGCACCTTGGTGAACTCGGTGAGCAGTTGTTCCATGTCGCCGTCGCGGGTGATGTAATCCACGAGCACGTAGGCATCCTCGGCGCACTGTGCCGCGCCCTGAGCAATCAGCGGCGGGCAGGCGTGACGGCATCGCCGATCGCGATGACGCGACCCTGGTGCCACGGCTCGTCATCGATGAACAGCCACTCGATGGGCTGGAAGTTCATG
>CAIVOR010000187.1 GCA_903907615.1 uncultured Microbacteriaceae bacterium
GAGAGGATCAGTAACGTGAACGAGATTGTCACGTGGTTCATCACCACGGTGTCTGAGGTCGATCCGACACTGCGGGCCCTCATTGCCACCTTCGGAATGTTTTGCGAGACCTCGGTCCTCATTGGACTCGTCATCCCGGGCGACACGATCGTCTTTGTCGCCGCCACCGGTATCTCCAACGTCAGCGAGTACTTCTGGCTCGCCGGCGCCGTGATGGTGGGTTCCCTCGCCGGGGAAACCCTGGGCTTTTTCTTGGGCCGAACCGTCGGCCGCCGCATTCGCGACAGCAAGCTGGGCAAGCGGTTTATCGGAAACACGTGGGCGTTGACCGAGGCATATCTCGCGAAACGTGGCGTCGTGGCGGTTTTTGTCAGTCGGTTCCTGCCGGTGCTTCACTCGGTTGTTCCCCTCGTGTGTGGCATGAGCACCATGCGCTATCGCGTGTTCATTCGATGGACGGCTCTGGCCTGCGTGCTGTGGACACTGCTCTACGTCACCGTGGGGTACTTGCTCGCCGGGCAGTTCGAAATTTTTGCCACGACATTCAAGGGCGCAGGCTGGGTGTTCATCGGCGGTGTCGGCATGTTTATTCTCATCACGCACTTCGCCAAGAAGCGCCTGTCTCGAAAGGAACTCGGTGAGAACTGAGTTGGTAAACCTCGGAGAACAATTGGCGCGAACAAACGTGGGAAACTGACGTCATGGCGTCAACGCAACGGGTACGGCTCGCAACGCAGCAGCTGCCCAAGATTCATCCGCTCGCGCGGTTTGAAGACCGGATGCACAAGCTTCGGGCACGCCTCGCCAGGCGCCGTGGGCTGCTTCCCACGATCGTGCCGTACCGCGGCTACGGAACGGCCACCGAGATTCGCGTGCTCTGCCGGGTCGTGCTGGCTCCGGTGCTCAAGCCGGGAAGTCGCCGGGCACGCAAGTTTGCGCGGCGCTTCGAGTCGGTGCGCGGCTGGCGTTCTTTCGTCAGTGTTCCCGTTGCCAGCGCACAAGTGACCATCAGCATCGACGGCTACACCGAGACGGTCACGGCCGACCGCGGCGGCGTGGTCGATGTGCACCTCGCCTTTGCGCTACCTCAGGGCGAGCACGTTGCCCACCTGACGGTGGAGGATTCACTTCCCGTTGACACGTTTATCAATGTGGCATCGCCCACGGCCACGCGCGGGATCATCTGTGACGTTGACGACACCGTGATGGTGACGGCACTGCCCCGACCGTTCTTGGCCGCGTGGAACTCGTTTGTGCTCACCGAGCACGCCCGCGTTCCCACTCCCGGCATGGCGGTGTTCTTGTCGCGCATGTCGCAATTGGAATCCGGCATGCCCGTGTTCTACCTCTCCACGGGTGCGTGGAACGTCGCTCCCACGCTGCGCCGTTTTCTGTCGCGCAATCTTTACCCGGTGGGCACCATGTTGCTCACCGACTGGGGCCCCACGCACGATCGCCTCTTTCGTTCGGGTCAAGAGCACAAGAAACGCCAGCTCGAAAAACTCGCCAAGGATTTTCCCCACGTCAAGTGGATCATGGTGGGCGACGACGGCCAACACGACGAGGTCATCTACGGTGAGTTCGAGGAGAACCACCCCGACAACGTGGCCTTCGTGGCCATCCGCCAGCTCTCGACCTCCGAGGCCGTGCTCGCCGGTGGTCGACGCAAGGGCCTCGCCAAGGAGCTACGCGGCACTGCGCCCTGGGTTTACGCGCACGACGGTGCCGGCATGATCGAACAGTTGACCAACCTCGGAGTTCTCGAACCCGGGGATGCGCCGACCCGTCGCTACAGCTAGGCGACACATCTAGCCGACTCATCCGCCCCTGCTTTACGCTGGGGGCGTGCCTGCCCCGCGTTTCACCTCACTGGATGAGTACTTAGCGAGCCTCGATGCCGTCAAGGCAGCGACGCTACGGACCATGGTCGATGCCATCACGAGTGAATTCCCAGACCTGACGGTAAAGATCGCGTGGAACGTACCTCAGCTTCATCGCGGCAAGGACTATGTGTTCGGCATGAGCGCCGCCAAGAACCACCTCACGCTCGCCCCCTGGGGCAACGGCGTCCTTGACGCTTTTCGCCCTCGCCTGACGGGCTACACCCTCGGCAAGGGGACGTTCCAAGTCCCGGTCGACTGGAACGTCGATGCCGACCTCCTGCACGACATGGTGGCAGCCCGCCTGACCGAACTCGACGGCTAGGTTTTTCGAGTCGCTGCCTGCTCGCTAATTTTCTTGGAGCCAGGCTAGGACTTCCTCGGCATGACGATCGGGCGGAAACACCGGATAGAAGACTTTCTCGATCTGCGAATCTCGAACGATGAGAGTGATTCGTCGGTAGAGCGTCAGTGCGTCGACGTTAAAGGCCGGCAATCCCAGCGCTTTTCCCAAGAGACCATCCGGGTCGGAAAGCATTTCAAACGGGAGGTGCAGGCGTTGCGCGACCTCAATTTGGTAGTCCGTTGTCTGTCGGGATAGTCCGAAGACTTTGTGCGCCCCGGCTTTCTGAATATCAACGAAATGATCTCTAAAACTGCAGGCTTCCGGAGTACAGCCACGGGCACCGGGAATGTCATCCCATCCCGTGGGAAGGTCTTCGCCCGGCCTCCCGGTCAAGGGGTAAACGTAAATGACCGTTCGGCCCTCACCGAGAGATCCCAGGGCAACCGGCAAACCTCCGGTACCCACGAGGTCGATGTTGGGGATGCGCATGCCGAGTAGATGGTCGGCCGCCCCATCGTCTTCGGGTACTGGCAAGTCTGAAGGGAGCGAAGTCAGATCGGTCACGCCTCAAGACTAGATAAACCAGAGGGAGTAGACGGGAATGTGCAACCCTCAACCTGTCCTCCACACTTTGCTGTCCGTGGTTTTTCCTAAGGTGGTATTCGAAGATATATTCGAATTTCACGAGGAGCCTCCATGTACATCGACGAACCCGTCGGAGTGGATCTCTCGGCCGGAGGAGTTCCCCTCTCATTTCGCTGGCGCGGTATCAGCTACGCCATAGTGAGCGCGCCCGAACCGTGGCTGAGCCGCCGTGCTTGGTGGCAGCAGAGCGACCGCGTCACCCGGGGTCGCACACTTCCCCTCGACGTACCCACGTGGCGCGTGGATGCGATTGCCCTCACGTCGGGAGCCCCGCGCGACGACGGCGTGTACGACCTCGCCCACCACGGTGACGGCTGGCGTCTCGTGGGAGCATCCACGGTCGAACTCGACCAGAGACTGTTTGCGTAGCGCCACGCATGCCCGACTTCACCCACCTGCACGTTGCCTCGGCGTTTTCGTCGCACTACGGCACCGCCCGACCCGAGGCGCTCGTGGCGGCGCAGAAGGCCGCGGGCGCGTGGGCGGCGGCCATCACCGACCGCGACGGGCTCTACGGTGGCGTGCGCCACATTCGCGCGTGCGTGGCCAGCGGGTTGCAGCCCATCGTGGGGGTAGACCTCGCGTTGCGCGAGAGCGACGGCCGACCCGCGGGACGACTCACCCTGCTTGCCCACGGGCACTGCGAGGGGCGTGGGTGGGCCAGCATGGCGCGAGCCATCACGGCCGCTCACACACGCAGCACGCGCAGCTCACCCCCGGCCCTCGCCC
>CAIVOR010000188.1 GCA_903907615.1 uncultured Microbacteriaceae bacterium
GATTCAGGCAAGACTTCCGCCCTGTTGCGCGTTCTCGAGCCCTACGGCATCAAAGAGATTGCGCAGTCGGGTCTGCTTGCCATTGGTCGTGGTCCCAAGTCGATCACCGAGCGCGTTTACAAGTAACACCGCACGCCATCCATTTTTTTCAACGTCACGAACCAAGAAACCCAAGGAGAAACACTGTGCTGGAAATTCACTACGACAAGGATGCCGACCTTGAGCTCATCAAGAGCAAGAAGGTTGCCATCATCGGCTACGGCTCGCAGGGTCACGCCCACGCGCTCAACCTTCACGACTCGGGCGTAGACGTGGTTGTTGGCCTCAAGGCCGGCAGCAAGTCGATTGCCAAGGCCGAAGAGGCCGGACTCAAGGTGATGACCACCGCTGAGGCCGCTGCGTGGGGAGACGTCATCGTCATCCTTGCCCCCGACCAGGTGCAGCGTTTCCTGTACGCCGAAGACGTCAAGCCCAACCTCACGCCGGGTAAGACGCTTGTTTTCGGCCACGGATTCAACATCCGTTACGGCTACATCGAAGCGCCCGAGGGCGTTGACGTGATTCTCGTTGCCCCCAAGGGTCCCGGACACACGGTTCGTCGCGAGTACGAAGCAGGTCGCGGTGTTCCCGTGATCGTTGCCGTCGAGAAGGACGCCTCGGGCAAGGCCTGGGACATGGCGTGGTCGTACTCCAAGGGTCTCGGCGCGCTCCGTGCCGGTGGAATCAAGACCACGTTCACCGAAGAGACCGAGACCGACCTCTTTGGTGAGCAGACCGTTCTCTGCGGTGGCGCCTCACAGCTCGTCATGTATGGCTACGAGACTCTCGTTGAGGCCGGCTACCAGCCCGAGATTGCCTACTTCGAGGTGCTGCACGAACTCAAGCTGATCGTTGACCTCATGTGGGAGGGCGGCATCGCCAAGCAGCGCTGGTCGGTTTCTGACACGGCTGAGTACGGCGACTACGTCTCAGGTCCGCGCGTGATCGACCCGAGCGTGAAAGAGAACATGAAGGCCGTTCTCGCCGACATTCAGGACGGCACGTTCGCCAAGCGCTTCATCGCCGATCAGGACGCGGGCGCACCCGAGTTCATCGCTCTGCGCGAGAAGGGTGCCAAGCACCCCATCGAGGCCGTGGGTCGCAAGCTCCGCGAGATGTTCGCGTGGCGTCCGCAGGACAAGGACTACACCGAGGGTTCGGCCGCCCGCTAGTCGGCTGCCCACTCACCACCTTCGCTAGACGATAACGACGGGGACTTCCCGCGCCACATGAGCACACACGATGATGACGAGGCCCTCACCTGGGCCGGTGACCGCGATCGCGACACCACCAACATCACGTGGAGTGCCCCGAAGGCCGGCAAGTCCCCGTCGTCGTCCAAACGCTCGTCGAGTCGCGGGTTGAGTAGGCCACGCAGTGGCAGTATCGAAACCCCTGAGGATGCTCGCTCGTCGAGTGGCGGCGCAACCGCTGTATCGAGACGGAAGAAACGTGGTTTCGATAAGCCGACAGAGTCGGCTACTCAATCAGCGACGGCCGGGTCGGCTACTCAACCAGCGACGGCTGGCACCAATGTCGATCTGATTGTCACCGGAGTTTTTGGCGCCGTTTACTTACTGATTGCGGTGGCGTGGTTGATTGTGGCACTGCGCAATCCCGTGCAGATTGCCGACCCGCTCGGCAACGCCATGTTCATTCTGGGACTCTGGTCGGCAGTCGCCGCAGGACCCCTCTGGTGTGGTGGCGTCATTGTGCTGGCGCGGCGTTCGTCACTCGTGCGCCGCAGCGTGCTCTTTGTTGTGGGAATCCTGGTGCTGATTCCGTGGCCCTACCTCGGGTGGGCATCGTGACGAGCACGGGCGCCGAGAGTGCTGGCGCGGCTCGTGGCGTGACGGGCGGCACCGTTGCCGGCCGAGGCGTGCCGGGCGGTGGGCGTCTGGCACCGTGGCTGATTGGCCGCATCATCACGCTTGTCGTGGCGTTTTTGCTCTACGGATACGCCGCGTGGTCGGGCATCGGAAATTTCTTAGGCGTTCAAAACCAGCGTCTGCAACTGGGCCTCGACCTCAGCGTCATTGGCTGGGCGTCGACCATCACACTTGTCGTGCTCCCCGTTCTACTTTTTGCCGCGGGCATCGTCATTACGCGGCGCATGCGGGTGAGCCACACCGTGTTCACGTTTGCCCTCGGATTTGCCATCGTCTCGGTGGTCAATCTCGACATCGTTCTCGCACTGCCCCTGACCTCGATTTTTGTGACCTAGACCGCCGGTTAGACTGGCGAGACACGTACTTTCGCCGGTTATTTCCTGCTTGAAAAGAGAAACGCACCCGTGACCAAGCCCATCGTTTTGATTGCCGAAGAGCTCTCGCCCGCCACCGTTGAGGCGCTCGGCCCCGACTTTGACGTGCGCACGGTCGACGGTACAGACCGCACAGCCCTGCTCGACGCCGTGAACACGGCCGCGGCCATTCTGGTGCGTTCTGCCACGCAGGTTGATGCCGAGGTGATTGCGGCAGCCCCTCAGCTCAAGGTGATTGCGCGCGCGGGTGTTGGTCTCGACAACGTCGACATCAAGGCGGCCACCACGGCGGGCGTCATGGTGGTCAACGCGCCCACCTCCAACATCATCTCGGCCGCAGAACTCACCATCGGCCACATCCTGAGCTTGGC
>CAIVOR010000189.1 GCA_903907615.1 uncultured Microbacteriaceae bacterium
ACTATCCGCGTGTCAGAAGGTCGCATGTGTCCCTGCGCCGATCGCCCGGCGATCTGGTGATGGAAACCCGTGACCTCGTCATTGGCCGTCCGGGGCAACTGGCCATCGCTGTTCCCGATCTGCAACTGCGAGCGGGAACCATCACGGCCTTGACGGGAATCAACGGTTCGGGAAAATCGACGCTTTCCCTCACGCTCGGTGGTCTGCTGGCTCCGCAATCGGGGCTCATTCTTGTCGGGGAGAAACTCAGGCAGGGTTTGCGGACCAGACATGTTCCGACGCCACATCGCTGGCCGGCACGGTCTCTCGTGCGGCGCGTGGGGAACGTCTTCCAGTCGCCCGAGAACCAATTTGTGCAACCCACGGCGCGCGCCGAGGTCGGGTTGGGCCTGCGCGTGACGGGGATGGGCCGAGCCGATGTTGCTGTGCGCGTCGACGACCGGCTCGCGCTCATGGGCCTGACCGAGCTGAGCAGTGCTCACCCGTTTACCCTGTCCGGCGGACAGAAACGTCGACTTGCTCTCGTGTCTGCCACAGTGACGTCGCCTCACCTCGTGGTGGTTGACGAACCGACGTTCGGCCAGGATGACAATTCGTGGGAAGACGTGGTGACCCTTCTCGATGAGTTGGCGAGTTCCGGATCCGCCGTTCTCATCACGACGCACGATCCCGACCTGCTCGCAGTTGTCGACAACATCGTTTCGATGTCGCCGGGGGAGCGTGCCTCATGAACCCCCTCGCGCCACTCATTGCCGCCAGCATTGTCGGGCTTGTCGTACTCGTCTCGTTTGATCCTGTCTCGGTGGGGGTCGCCCTGATCTTCGAGGCCTTGTTGTTGCCGTGGCTGCGCTTACCGGCGCGACGGTCACGTCAGATTGTGGCCATAGTTCTGATCAGTGCCGCACTGGGCGGTGTCGCTACCGCACTCTACGGTCGCCCGTCGGGCGAGACGTTCTTCGTGTGGGGTCCGGTGAACATCACCGCGGGTTCCCTCGAGCTGGCTCTTCTTGTGGGCTTGCGAATAGTGGCAATCGCGCTTCCCGGGGCGCTGGTCTTTGCGGCCACCAACATCACAGCCCTGGCGGATGCGCTGACCCAGATTGCGCGACTGCCGGCCCGGTTCGTGGCGGGCGCGCTGAGCTCATTGCGCATGATGTCACTCTTGGCCGATGACTGGCGTGTCATGGGATACGCCCGGCGTGCTCGCGGTCTGGCAGCGCGCGGTCCTTTTCAGTTCGTGGGGCAGTCGTTTGCCCTCTTCGTTCGGGCGGTGCGTCGGGGTTCCGCTCTTGCCACCACCATGGAGGCTCGCGGTTTCGGCAGTCAGAGTCCGCGGTCGTGGTCTCGGCCGTCGGTGTGGCGCGCCCGAGACGGGCTGATTGTCGCGAGTGGGTTTGTCGTCGCCGGTCTCATTGTGAGCATCTCGGTGGCCACAGGAAGTTGGGAGTTGGTCGTCTTTGGCTAACGATTCTCCTGCGCCGAGTGACCTGAGGTTCTCGCCCTCGGTCGATGACATTTGGGCCCACGTCTCCGGGAGTGCCTTGCCTGCGGGCAGTGCCGACAAGTCCTCCTCTTCGCGCCGCGTCACAGGTTCCGTAGTTCTCATCGACGGTGCGAGCGGCACGGGCAAGACCGCCCTCGCGGCCCATCTGGCCTCGCGTTGGCCCCAGCATCGCGAGGTGGTCGTTGTCCACATGGATGACCTCTACGGTGGATGGACCGGCCTCGCGGCCGGAATTCTCGGGCTCGAGGTCGGCTTTTTCGAGGCACGTGCGCGTGGAGCGGATGCTCACCTGCGCTCCTACAACTGGGGAGCCGACCGCTGGGAAGACGGACCCACAATTCCGGCTCACGTGGACGTGATCGTGGAGGGGTGCGGGAGTTTCGGAGCCGGTGGGTCACCGAGCGCCACGGCACGGATTTGGCTCGATGCTCCCCTCGATGTGAGACGTGAGCGAGCCCTCAGCCGGGCAGGTGAGGACTTCGAGCGACACTGGGACCTGTGGGAGGGGCAGTTCGTCGAATACGTTCGGCGCACCCAGCCGGTGACGATAGCGTCACTGCGGGTGACTGCGAACCGATAACCTAGGTCTCATGACAACGCCCAACCACACCGACGTCTTTTTCACCGCAGAGTTCATCGACGGTCCCCTTGCCGGTGACAGCGAAGAGCGCGTGCTTGTGCACGGCACACACGACGAGAAACTGAGTGTCGTGGTCCTGATTGACGGGCTCGAATCAATCTTCCGTTACAACGCCGTAGAGGCTCGCGACATTGCGGGCAAGCTCCACGTCACCTACTCGTTCAATGAGGCGTCGAGCGATCCGTTCGAGTCAGAAGACGAAAACGAGTAACAACGCAAACCGCACGACGAAGGCCCGGAGAGTTTTCTCCGGGCCTTCGTCGTGCGTGGGGTGAGTAACGGGGCTTGAACCCGCGACCTCCTGGACCACAACCAGGCGCTCTGCCAGCTGAGCTATACCCACCATGTGTGCCGCGAACGGCACCCCACAATTGTATAACGAGCGGGGATGACACGTAACGCGGCGTCGAGAGCTGCGTGACGCGACCGATTCAACCTGTCGAGGAATCGGCTCCCAGGGCGGCCATGTACTCAGTCGTAACAGCCTCGGCAATCTTCGCTGCGTCTTCGCTCGAGAGCCCCGGCTCGGCGATGAGCATTGCGCGGCGGTAGTACTCGAGTTCGCGGATCGACTCGATGATGTCGGCGAGTGCTCGGTGATTGCCATCTTTTGACGGTGAGTTGAAGTAGACCCGCGGAAACCAACGGCGGGCCAGTTCTTTGAGCGAGCTCACGTCGATGTTGCGGTAGTGCAGCGCGGTGTCGAAGCGCGGCATGTATTTG
>CAIVOR010000190.1 GCA_903907615.1 uncultured Microbacteriaceae bacterium
GAGGTTCCTGCGGTTCCGGAGCCCGTGAATCCCACCCGCCTCGCGAAGGCGGTCGGTGCCCTTGACGTCAGCGGAGTCTCCTTCAGTTACGTCCCCGAGCGTCCCGTCTTGCCGAATTTCGACCTGCACATTCCGGCCGGGCAGACGGTGGCTCTGGTCGGCACCACCGGCGCCGGCAAGTCGACCCTGGCCAAACTTCTCGCGCGCTTTTACGATCCGAGCGCCGGAACGGTCAGCCTCGACGGCGTCAGTCTTCGTGATGTCTCGAACGAAGACCTGCGCCGAGCAGTGGTGATGGTGACCCAAGAGGCGTACCTGTTCTCCGGCTCGGTGAGCGAGAATCTGCGCATTGGTCGCCCGGATGCGACGCAGGCAGAGATTGAGGCGGCCACACGGGCCGTGGGTGCGCACGATTTCATCCTTTCGCTACCCGAGGGTTACGACACCGACGTCAACAAGCGCGGTGGGCGACTCTCCTCCGGGCAGCGCCAGCTGCTGTCCTTTGCCCGCGCGTTCCTTGCCAACCCCGCTGTGCTGATTCTTGACGAGGCCACCGCATCGCTCGACATTCCCAGTGAGCGACTCGTTCAACGCGGCCTGCAGACGCTGCTCGCCGATCGCACGGCCATCATCATCGCGCATCGCCTGTCGACCGTCGCGATTGCGGACCGCGTGCTCGTGATGGAACACGGGCGCATCGTTGAAGACGGAGCGCCGGCAGACTTGATTGCCGGCACCGGCACGTTTGCCACGCTGCATCGGGCCTGGCGAGACTCGCTGGCCTAGACCGCGCCGTTCTGAGTGCGTTATGTCGAAGGCACGGTATTCGGACCTTAGGCTAAGACACAACGCTCTCAAGGGAATTGACATGAAGATTTCTCGTTTTATCTGGGTTGTGGCGGTCTGTGCGGCCCTGCTCATTGTTGCCCTGGCCCTCCCCCAAAATGTCTGGGCGAGCCTCGGAAGTCTGCCCGCGCATCCGCTGATTGTGCACGCCATCATCGTGCTCGTTCCCCTGCTGTCGGCACTCATCGTGGTGGGCCTGTTTGTTCGTAAGATGCTCGCGGTGGTCCACCTCTACGTGCTGGGCGGCCTCGGTCTCGTTGCCACGGCGGTTGTGGGCGCCAAGTCCTCCGGTAACGCGCTGGCAGCTGTTGTGGGTCTGCCCGCGGAGCACGCCGAATGGGGAGACATTCTTGTTCCCCTGGTCATCGCCCTCTTCGTTGCCTTCGCCATCTTCTGCGTGGTGACGTACTACACCTCGGTGCGCTGGCTCTCGCTCGCCTTTTCGGTGATTGTTGGGCTCTTAGCCATTACCAGCTCGGGAATGACAGTAGTCGTGGGTCACTCGGGTGCCGAAAGCGTGTGGCAACGCGTGTGGCCGGCCAGTTCACACACCCCAACGATTGCGCCCTCGCCGACGGGCGACGCAACGTCCACCGCTCAGCCCGCGCCCACTGCCACTACCCCCTCGACGCCCGCCAACCCCGGGATCACCCTGGCCGAAGTCAGTGGGCACAATACGACTGCCGACTGCTGGGCCGTGGTGGGAGAAAGTGTCTACGACCTCTCCGGATTTATCGCGCAGCACCCGGGCGGTCCTGTGGTCGTTGAGGCCCTGTGCGGCATCGACGCCACAAGTCAGTTCACGGCGCAACACGGCGGTCAGGGTCGCCCCGAGCGTGAACTCGCCTCACTCCTGATTGGACCTTTAGCGCGATAACGCCGGCGCGAGGATCGTCTTGAGTTCGTCCATTCGAGTGATCTCGAGCGACTGATCGGTGAAAACGTTGCGCGCATAGTTGGTGACGACCCAGTCGCCACTCTCTTCGAGACGCGCGCTAGCCATGTCAATCGCGCCTCGATGGTGTCGGATCATCAGCTCGAGAAATAGGCGTTCAGCGTCGACGCCGCGAGAATCGGCAAGTTCTCTGATTTCGGCTGCTGTTGCCATCCCCAAGGCGTGCGCGTGGGCGCTGTCATGAGCGATTTCGCCGTGACTCTCCCGCCACGCGCGCAAGATTTCGAGCTCGCCGGTCTGCATGAGGCGCATGCGCTGCGCGAGGGCGAGGGTTTGGCCATTGAGGGTTCGCTCTTCCAGCAGAGCGATAAGAACGAGCGCTTGTTCATGGTGCGGAATCATGCCCGCGACAAACTCCGCGTCTGCCTCAGAAACCTGAGGGAGTTGTGGCGCTGCCGTGGCGTCTCCGCCGCCGGGACCGCCGGGTGTGAGCACTGTAACTCTTTCGCTGGAGGCACCCGATGCCTGGATCACAAGAACTAACGACACGCCCACGAGGACAGCCGCTACGGCCGCCGAGATCGCGAACCATCTCACGCGCGGGGTTGCCGACCGGTTGATTGCTTTCACCGCCAAAACTTCAGTTTGCTCAGCCGTGTCCTCAGCTTCCTCAGCCGCGACATCAGGCTGCTCAGCCGTGTCCTCAGTTTCCTGAGCCACGAGATCACCAGCTCCCGGCGCCACCACAGGAGGGCGAACATACCGAGGAGGAGCAAGGGGATTCCGAGAAACGCACCCGAGTAAATGAACAGGTTACCCAGCCAATCGGGCGAAATGCGAATCTCGGCCCACGCCAAGGCATCGCGCGACGCATCCCCGCGGGCAATCAGTGCGTAGGTGACGGCGCGAGTGGAGTTGGGAACGTCAACGGTGAGTGGCTCTAATCCGCCGGCGGCGGTGGTCTGTGCGTTAGCCACAGACCCCGGCGAATTCTTCAGCCAGATGTCGATGCGGGTATCCGGCGAGAAGGTTCCGTCCGGTGCGCTCAGTGTGACGGGGAATGACGGCTCGCGAGCCAGGAGTTCCGGGCTGACCGCGAACTTCTCGTCGAGCGACACCGTCATCATGGGAAGGTCGGATCTGTCCTCGGGAAGGAGTGGCGCCTCGTTCCATACCCACGCGTACTTGGGTTGCGTCTGCGGATTGAGTGACGTAGAGACATAGCGCGCCGCATCGGCAAACTCTGCTCCGTCAAGGGCGAAAACGTCCAGCCCTTCCCACGTGTTCGTGGCGTAGACGTAGCCGTTGTAGTAATAAGCGGACCAGTAGCCCGAGAGATACTCGGGCGGATTCGCGTACGGCTCGGGATCGACAAAAGCAATCTCGGTCGCCGTTGCGGCATTGGTGAAGTCCAGAACGGAAACGCCCGCGTCGTACCAGGCCTGAACAAGAAGGTCCTTGCCCGGCACCGGAATGACCGATCCGTTGTGCGCCGCACATCGTTCTCCGGCGTCAGGGAATCGCGGGATCTTAAAGTAGCCCACGTGCTCGAGACGATTGCCGTTAATCCTCCAGAACGAATCAGCTCCGCGCGTGGGTCCCGTGGCCTCGGTACAGGCGTTGATCATTCCGTCGCCCATCTCGTCTTGAAAGACCGCGATGGTGCCGTCGTTGTTGAAAATAGCCGAATGCCAAAAACTCATCTCGGGGTCACGCACTTGGTCGAGAACTATGGGAGCCAACGGGTCGGTGATATCCAGAAGAAGTCCGTCGCCTCGACAAGCGGCTAGGGCGCGATTCTCAAACACCGTGATGTCGTGGCACCCGGTCGTATCGCGCGTTTGAGCTCCGCCGGGTATCCAGTCATCCTCCGTGAAGGTGTCTCGACCGGCAAACAGATCAACGGCGGCAACCTCGGCGGCCCCCTGCGGGTTATCAAGCTCAAGGCGCAC
>CAIVOR010000191.1 GCA_903907615.1 uncultured Microbacteriaceae bacterium
GCCTGAATTCATTGCCGAACTCGAGGCCGGTGACTACTCCAACAAGATGCTCGTGCCACTTCGTTTTCTCGACTTCACTGCCGGCTATGACACCAACTCGGCCGTGCTGTTTCCCGAATCTGTCGCCATGAGCTCGGTTCCCACCTTTACGTGGGGCGCCCTTTTTCAGGACCGCGAAGCTGCTCGCTTCCGCAAAGTGACGCAGGCCGCGGCCGAGATTACAGGGCTCACCATGCCCACGGATGCCGAAGAACTCCTCACCGACCAGACCCTCGCCGAAGAAACTTTCATCATGTGGGATCTCATCCACGATCGCACCCACATGAGTGGCGATCTGCCGTTTGATCCGTTCATGATCAAACAACGCATGCCGTTTTTCTTGTATGGGCTCGAGGAATTGCGTTGCGACCTCACCGCTTTTCGCGAGAGCGTGAAGATTGACCGAGGAAGCGCCACCAGTCCCGAGATTCGTCGGCACGCCCGGCTCGTTCAGTACGCCGTCATCTTCGACCGAATCTTCCGTTTCTCGATGACGGGGTCGCGCGTGCGCAACTATGACGCTGTTGCCGGACAGATGCTTTTTGCCTGGATGCACCAGCACGGGGTGCTGCACTGGACGAACAACAAGCTCTCGATTGACTGGGCCGAAGTACCGGATGTCGTGGTGGCTCTCGGAGACGCTATCGACGAACTCTATTGGCGCTCGATCGATCGTCCCAAGATCTCGCACTGGCTCGCCGCCTATGAATTGGTTGCCGCCACCCTCACGCCACACCCCGCCTCCGTCTGGGCAAAGGGTGCCGACGCGCTTCCAGTTACCGGCGCGCCCGGAGAACTGACCGACCAACTGCTGGATGACGAATTTCCGCTGTCGATGTTCTACGAGGCACTTCAGCGCAAAATTTCGCCGGTGATTGAGTCCACCGTCGGCATCCGCGCTTAGAGTTTAGGCATGGACAAACTGCACGACACCGCCTGGCGCGGATTCGCCTCCGACAACTATGCCGGGGTACATCCCGAGGTGCTCGATGCGTTAGCCGTCGTCAACGGCGGACATCAGGTTGCCTACGGAGAAGACCAGTACTCCGAGCATCTCGGAGTTGTGATGGCACAACACTTTGGTGACGGAATCGAAGTTTTCCCCGTCTTCAACGGAACGGGCGCAAACGTTCTGAGTCTGCAGGCGATGATTCCTCGCTGGGGTGGCGTCATTTGTGCCGCGACCGCTCACGTGAACAACGACGAGTCAACGGCGCCTGAAGCCGTTGGCGGATTCAAGTTACTGACCGTGCCGGCATTTCAGGGCAAGCTGACTCCCGCACTCATCGACGAACAGGCTTTTGGTTTTGGCGACGAGCACCGCGCCCAGGCCCTCGCGGTCACGATTACTCAATCCAGTGAGCTGGGCACGATTTACACTCCGGACGAGGTCACGGCCATCGCCGATCACGCCCACTCGCTGGGTATGACCGTGCACCTCGATGGCGCGCGCATCTCGAACGCGGCGGCCGCCCTGGGCGTTCCGTTCAGCGCGTTCACCCGGGATGCCGGCGTCGACATCGTGAGTTTCGGCGGAACTAAAAATGGATTGATGGGTGCCGAAGCGATCGTGGTCTTGAACCCCGAAGCCGTGAACGGGTTGATCTACTTACGCAAGATGAACATGCAACTCGCGTCGAAGATGCGATTCGTGTCGGCCCAACTTATTGCCCTTCTCGAGGGCGACCTGTGGTTGCGCTCGGCGGCCCACGCCAACGCGATGGCCACTCGCTTGCGTTCCTCGTTGGAAGGCGTGACGGGCGTCAACTTCACCCAGCCCACCCAGGCCAACGGAGTCTTCACGACGCTGCCTCCGGGTGTTGCTGATGAGCTCCGCAAGGAGTTCAGGTTCTACGACTGGAACCCCGCCACCGGCGAAGTTCGCTGGATGTGCGCGTGGGACACGACCGAGGATGACGTCGATAATTTCGCGGCCGCGGTCCGCCGCCTCGTCTAGGACTGAGCGCATGGACAGCCAAGACGTCGACGTTGCCATAATCGGCGGCGGTCACAACGGGCTGGTTGCGGCGGCATATTTGGCCAAAGCCGGAAAATCGGTGGTCGTACTCGAGCAGC
>CAIVOR010000192.1 GCA_903907615.1 uncultured Microbacteriaceae bacterium
ATCTCGCAGGATCTCTTCGACTCCCGTCTCAAGCAGTCGCTGGCGGCGTCAGCCCGAGCACAGGTGGTCGCCCAGCAAATCTTTGACTCGGCCGACGTGGTCGATCGAGCCGACGTGCAGACCGTGGTCAGCCAGGCCACCGTTGCGGTGCGCGATGCGTCGTCAAGCTCATGGCTCGCGCTTTACCGGTCGGCCGACCAAGATAACAACCCGCTCTCACCGCAGGACTTCACCAGCGCCGAACTCAGTGGGGGAGTGATCACCAACGACCTCCGCGACGCCGTCAGTTCGGGAGCGGGACGACAGTATTGGCAATCCATCGAAGTTGTCGGCGCGACGGGGAGTCAACCGGGCGTCATCGTCGGGTCTCTCACAACCATCCCGGGCGTGGGTGATTACGAGCTCTATATCGGTTTCGATTTTTCACAAGCAGCGGCAACGCTCGCGTTCATCCAACAGGTGCTCTGGTTCTCCGGCATCAGCCTGCTGGTGCTCATCGGCGCCATCGCGTGGTTTGTGGCACGCCTAGTCGTGGTGCCAATCCGCACCGCAGCGGCCACCTCGCGAGAGTTTGCGGCGGGTGGCTTTGACGAACGGATTCCGGTGGAGGGCGAGGACGTGATGGCCACGCTCGCGCAAAGCTTCAACGACATGGCCGACAGCCTTCAGGCGCAACTCCGAGAACTCAGCGCGATCTCGGATGTTCGCGAGCGTTTCGTGTCCGACGTTTCTCACGAACTGCGCACGCCGTTGGCCACCATGCGGTTGGCGTCGGATGTGGTCTTTGAAAATAGGGGGAGCCTCGATGCCCCCTCGCGTCGTTCGGTCGAACTGCTGCACAAACAGATTGGGCGGTTCGAGGATCTGCTCACCGACCTACTTGAAATCAGTCGTTATGACGCCAAGACAGCAGCGCTCACCCGTGAGCCGACGAACCTCGTGACCCTCACCGAAGACGTGGTGGCGTCCATGCAAACGCTGGCCGAGGGGCGGGGGTCACCCATCGTGATCTCGTCGCCCGGTGGACACTGCGAGGCAGAGATCGATCCTCGCCGCATTCGCCGCATCATTGTGAATTTGGTGGGCAACGCCGTGGAGCACGGTGAGGCCAAACCCATCCGCGTCGAAATTGATTCCACCGCGACCGCGGTTGCCGTGGTGGTGGAGGACTCCGGCGTGGGCATGGGCCAAGACGAGGTGACGCATATTTTTGAGCGGTTCTGGCGCGGTGATCCCTCTCGCCAACGCACGCTCGGCGGTACCGGACTCGGACTCGCCATCGCGTGGGAAGACGCACGCGTCCACGACGGCGCCATTGATGTGTGGGCCGAAGCGGGTCGCGGTGCGCGGTTCAGGCTCACGCTGCCGCGCACCCCGGGCGTTCCGGCGGGCGAATCACCTCTGGCCCTGGAGCCGACCGGCCTGGCGGCAGAGCGATGACCGGGCGGGAACTCGACGTGTCGCGGTCACATCGTTCGATGCGTCACCTCAGACGTCGAGCGGTTGGCGTGGTTGCCGCGGTGGTGGTGGCCGCCGTCGCGCTTTCGGGATGTTCGGGGATACCGCGCTCAGGTGGTGTTAACGAGGGTGGCGATATCGCTGGCCCGGTTGCGGCAGACATCGAATTTCTTCCCGCGGGGCCCGTGGCCGACGCCGCGCCCGCCGTCATCTTGCGCGGATTTCTTGAGGCCGCATCGAGCCCACAGAACGACTTTGCCATTGCGCGCCAGTTCCTCACCCCCGTTGCGAGCGACACGTGGAACCCCAGCTCCATGACTCTTGTTGACTCTGGCGTCCGCCCGAGTAGTGAGCTGAGCGACACATCCATCAGCATCGGCGTGGATGCCTCGGCCGTTCTTGACGCGGAGGGTCGATTCACGCAACAGCAATCACCGGTTCACGTTGACGTGGCGTACACGTTTGAGCGGGTGGGCGGACAGTGGCGAATCGGTGGACTTCCGCCCGGAATCGTGATCGACAAGAACACCTTCCTTCAGGTGTTTCGTCAGACGAGCCTCTATTTCCTGTCTCCGGACAATCGACGTCTCGTTCCCGACGTGCGCTGGTTCCCCTCTCGAGCGTCGACCACCACGCGCATCGTGAAGGCGCTTCTCGAGGGACCCTCGGCGTGGCTCAGTTCCACGGGCGCTGCCACGAGCGCGTTTCCGCCGGGAACCACGCTCGTGGCGGACGCCGTGCCGGTGCAGGACGGGGTGGCAATCGTTGACCTGAGTGCGCAGAGCCTGCGCGCGTCCGTGGTGGCAAAGTCGCTCATGAAGATTCAACTCGAAGCCTCGCTCACGCAGGTGTCGACCGTGCGCAGCGTGGAGTTGCAGATTCTGGGGAGCACGCAGCGTTCCCAGGGCACCGGTGTCACCGTCGCCCAAATGATGCCCACCGTTGACGCCAGACCGGTCGTGATTCGGGACGGGAAACTCGGACTCCTGTCGAGCGCGAGTGTTGAGGTCCTCACGCGGGTGGGCACACGTGGCGTCGATCTGTCCACTGTCACGGCCGGAACGCTGTCCTCTGACGGGAGCCGCCTGGCCGTGGTGACCGCCGAGGGAGTGTGGGCCACGGACACAACGGGGTCACTGACACTGAGGGATTCGCGCCCAGGCCTCGTGGCCCCCGCTGTCGATGACTACGGCAATGTCTGGACGGTTCCACGCAACGATCCCAGCCAAGTGCAGACATACGCCGCCGACGGCACGATGACCCTTGTGACCGTGCCGTGGGTCGATGCCGACAGCATTGTTTCCCTGCGCCTTTCCGTTGATGGACAGCGTGCCGTCATCATGTACGTCGTCGACGATCGAACGCGCGTCGTGGTTGCGAGCGTGGCCCGCGATGAGCGCGGCATCCCCTCCGAGCTGGGCACGCCCATTGATCTCGTTGCTCCCGCGGGCTATCCGGTGGACGCCGTCTGGCTCGATGCCATCACGGTTGCCGTGGCGGGTTCGGATGGTTCAGGTAATGGGAGCATCGTGCGGCAGGTGGTCGGCGGCGAATCTCAGAGTTATGCGAGGGCCGGATCGGTGGTGAGTTTGTCGGGCGGAAGTGCCGTCACCCAATTGCACGTTCTCAAGCGTGACGGTGTGCTTGACCAGCCCCGTGGAACAACGGCGTGGTACGTGACCGCCACAGGAATCACCGCCCTGCTGACCGTGCAGTAGCACGGGCCTGTCGTCCGCTTCCCGCACGGATGCCGATATCCACAACGTCGCGCAACAGGCATCTGGCGGCAGGGCCGAACGCGACACTCGTGAGGTGACCCGCATCAGCACAGTGATCAGCGCTCTCGCGGACCTCGTTGTGCCCGTGGTGTGTCTCGTGTGTGGCGAACTCGACGAGCCACTGTGTGGTTCCTGCGAGCGACGCCTCCTCTCCTCGGGGGTGACACGTCGTACCATTGCCGTTCCCGGGTATCCGCACGTCATCGGCCACGCTGCAGTTGTGGCGGGCCCGGAACTCTTGCGTCTCGTCACGGCGTATAAAGACTCTGGCCGTTCGGATCTTGCCCCGCTGTTGGGCAGGCTGATGAGTGCGCACCTGCCTCCTCCTGGATTGGTCGATGCCGCGGTCGTGGTTGATGTTCCGCAATCGCGGCGGGCGTACGTTCGGCGCGGATGGCATCCCGTGCGCGCGTTGGCGCGTGCTGCGGGGTATTCCCTCACTCGGGCGCTCGAGCTGCGGGCCCGTCACGTCGACCAAACCACGCTCTCCCGTGAGGCGCGCTGGCAGAACGTGGCGCAGACAATGCGCGTCACCGCCGGTGCAATCGATGACATCCGCGGTCGCCGGGTGACCATCGTCGATGATGTGATCACCACGGGAGCCACCGTCTCCGAGGCGGCGCGCGCCCTCTGGGTCGCAGGCGCTCGCGACGTGACCGCTGTGGCGCTGGCTTCCGTTCAGCGTGCGTCACAAGAAACTCACAGGTGAAACGCTAGGACTCTGTGGAGTAACAGGACTAGCGTGTGGTCATATCCACCGGGGCGCGAAGGAATCCGCCACACACAGTTGGCGGCACGCTCAGCACAGGAGGTCGCCATGGAACTGCACATCGTCGGACGTCACATCGAAATTACGGATCGTTTTCGTAATCATGTCGACAGCAAAATCGTCAAGATCACTCAGTTCGATACCAAGGCCCAAGACCTCCACATCACGGTCAATCGTCATCACGCCGGCAAAGGTCTTATTGGCAGTGACCGGGTGGAACTCACGCTCGTCTGCCCGGGTCACACGTACCGCGCCGAATCTGATGGTGAAGACAAGTACGGAGCTTTTGATCTGGCATTCGGTCACCTGATTGATCAGATGCGCAAGAACAAGGACAAGCAGAAGGTGCACCGTGGCGGCAACCACCGCCCCCTGTCCGTTCACGAGGCGAGTGCGCACGCGTTTAGCGAGGTCGACATCGAGCCCGCTTCTGCCGAAGCCATCGAGCGCGTCGCCACGGGGCCCACGCGCACCCTGGGACCGGTTGATCGCGCAAGTTAGGCGCACTCAGCGGCACTCAAGGTAAGCCGAGGCCAAACCGGTAGCATAGAAGCGGTCGGTTTGGTCTCGAACCGACGCCTCGAACTCACCAGCAGTTCGTCAACGTACGGAGTTTGTTGTGGCATCAATTCTTGATTTTGTTCTGCGCATGGGCGAGGGTCGCACCCTCCGCAAACTGGAGAGCCTGACGCGCGCCGTCAACGCCCTCGAGGAAGCCTTCGCGTCGCTCACCGACGAGGAACTGCGTGGAGAGACTGCGGACTTCCGGCAACGATTTGCCGCGGGTGAGACGCTTGACCACATGCTCCCCGAGGCCTTCGCGGCCGTTCGCGAGGCATCCAAGCGCACCATCGGACTGCGACACTTCGACGTTCAGATCATGGGTGGCGCGTCGCTGCACCTGGGCAACATTTCTGAGATGAAGACGGGTGAGGGTAAGACCCTCGTGGCCACTCTCGCGGCTTATCTCAACGCCATTGCTGGCCGAGGCGTTCACGTGGTGACGGTCAACGACTATCTGGCCGGTTACCAGGGCGAGCTGATGGGTCGCGTTTATCGCGCCTTGGGTATGACGACGGGTGTCATCATTGCGGGTCAAAACCCGCCCGAGCGACGCGAGCAGTACCTCGCCGATATCACCTACGGCACCAACAACGAGTTCGGCTTTGACTATCTGCGCGACAACATGGCGTGGCAGGCCAGCGATCGCGTTCAGCGCGGCCACTACTTCGCCATCGTCGATGAGGTTGACTCCATCCTGATCGACGAGGCCCGTACCCCGCTCATCATCTCGGGGCCCGCGTCCGGCGAGGCCAACCGCTGGTTTACCGAGTTCGCCACCATCGCGGACACCCTCCTCGAAGGCACCGATTTCGAGGTCGACGAGAAGAAGCGCACCGTCGGTGTGCTCGAACCCGGCATCGAAAAGGTCGAGGATTACCTCGGCATCGACAACCTGTACGAGTCGGCCAACACGCCGCTCATCTCGTTCCTCAACAACTCGATCAAGGCGCGTGCGCTCTTCAAGCGCGACAAGGACTACGTGGTCATGAACGGTGAGGTGCTCATCGTTGACGAGCACACCGGTCGTATTCTTGCCGGCCGTCGCTACAACGAGGGCATCCACCAGGCCATTGAGGCCAAGGAGGGCGTTGAGGTCAAGGCGGAGAACCAGACGCTGGCCACCGTGACGCTGCAGAACTACTTCCGCATGTACGAGAAGATTTCGGGCATGACCGGTACGGCAGAGACCGAGGCCGGCGAGTTCATGAGCACCTACAAGCTCGGTGTGGTTCCCATTCCCACTAACCGACCCATGGTGCGTAAAGACAACTCCGACCTCATCTTCAAGAACGAGATCATCAAGTTCGAGCGGGTGGCCGACGACATCCAGGAGCGCCACGCGCTCGGTCAGCCGGTACTCGTAGGAACGACGTCGGTCGAGAAGAGCGAGTACCTGTCAAAGTTGCTCGCCAAGCGGGGCATTCGCCACGAAGTCTTGAACGCCAAGAACCACGCTCGCGAGGCCGCCATCGTGGCCCAAGCTGGTCGGTTTGGCTCGGTCACCGTTGCCACCAACATGGCCGGTCGTGGTACCGACATCATGCTCGGTGGTAACGCCGAGTTCATGGCCGTAGCTGCGCTCGCCGCCAAGGGGCTCGACCCCGTGGAGAACCCCGAGGAGTACCAGAAGGCGTGGGGCCCCGCATTCGAAGAAGTGAAGCAGGAAGTTGCCAAGGAAGCGGCCAAGGTCATCGCTGCCGGTGGTCTGTACGTTCTTGGCACCGAGCGTCACGAATCCCGCCGCATCGACAACCAGTTGCGCGGTCGTTCGGGTCGTCAGGGTGACCCCGGAGAGAGCCGTTTCTACCTCTCGCTCACCGACGACCTCATGCGTCTGTTCAACTCGGGCATGGCGGAGTCGTTCATGGGTCGCGGTCTTGACGACACGGCCATTGAGTCAAAGATCGTCTCGCGTGCTATCCGTTCGGCCCAATCGCAGGTTGAGGCCCGTAACGCCGAGGTGCGCAAGAACGTCCTTAAGTACGACGATGTGCTCAACCGTCAGCGGGAAGCCATCTATCACGACCGCAGCCGCATCCTCGAGGGTGACGACCTGCGCGACCGCGCACTCGACTTCATTTCCGATGTCATCGATGAGGCCATCACCGTGCACTGCGGCGAAGGCAACGGAGACGATTGGGATTTCGACGCCCTCTGGACAGAGCTGCGCACCATCTACCCCGTCTCGATCACCATCGACGAGGTGATTGCTGAGGCCGGCACCAAGGGCCGCGTCAACCGCGAGTTCATGCGTCGCGAGATTCAGTCGGACGCCTCTTTGTCCTACGCGCGACGCGAGGCCACCCTCGGCGAGCCCGGCATGCGTGAGCTCGAGCGTCGTGTGGTGCTCTCGGTCATCGACCGCCGTTGGCGTGACCACCTCTACGAGATGGACTACCTCAAGGACGGCATCGGCCTGCGTGCCATGGCTCAGCGCGACCCGCTGGTCGAATACCAGCGCGAAGGGTTTGCGCTCTATTCGGCCATGATGGACGGCATCAAGAGCGAGTCCGTCGGTTTCCTCTACAACCTCGAGGTTCAGGTTCAGGTGGCCGAGGGCGACCCCAGCCACCCGAGCATCGCGGCCAAGGGCCTCGACGGCAGTGGCGCGCCCAGCCAGCTCAGCTACACCGCACCCGACGAAGACGGCCGTGCCGAGATTCGCGACGAGCGCGGACGGGTTGAGCAGGCAGCAACCGCGCGAGCCCGTCAGGCCGCCACCGCAGGTCAGCCCCTCACGCCCGAGCGCACCCAGCCCACGGGTCAGCCGGGTCAGCCGGCGCAGCAGGGCGGTGGCCGTGGAGCTTTCGGTCAGCGCGTCGAGGGCGACGCCCCTCCCATGAATCGTCGCGATCGCCGCAACCGGGGTCGATAGACGCCACTTGCGAGAAACCGATGTCCGTGATTGCGGGCATCGGCGTCGGGCGATCTATTCGGGAGCGGCGTCAACCATAACCCGCTTGCGCAGCACGATCAGCGGGAAGATGCCCACGAGCGACGTGGCGATAATGATGATGAACTCGAGCGTCCAGTCACTTGAGAAACTGTGGATCAGTCCCACGGCGAGGGGTCCCAAGGCGCCGATGAGGTAGCCAACCCCCTGAGACATTCCACTGAGGGCCACGGCTCCGGCCGGGCTGGACGTCCGCAGGTTGATGAGCACGAGAGTCAGAGTGAAGAAGATCACTCCGAATCCGCTCAGGGCCACCCACAGCCAGGTGAGCGTGGTGGGCAGGAACCACAGGCCGAGAGCGCCGATGATGATGACGGCGATGCCGAAGACAATCAAGGGCGAGACGGATTTTGCCCGCACGATCAGAAGCGGCGCGATGATGCTGTTGGGGAGTGCCATGGCGGTGTAGAGCGCCAGCATAAGACCCGATTCGGACTCCGACATTCCCGCGCGCTCCTGCAGCATGACGGGAAGCCAGGCCCACATGATGTAGCAATTGAATGAGGCAATGGCGAACGAGACCGTAATCGCCCATGACGCCTTCGATCGCCACACGCGACCGGTGACACCAACGTTCGACACCTGTGCCAGTGGAGTGGCGTGTCCGCGCTCCCTAATGATTTGACCGATCCACGGGACCAACGCGATTATCGCGATGTACCCCCACACAGCGATTGACGTGCGCCAATCGGCCGCCGAGGCGATGGGGGCCGCGAGGTAGGCCGGAACGACACTTCCCAGGACGGCCATGAAGCCGTAGATGGTTGACATGCCGCCGATGCGGTCGGGGTAGAACTTCTTGACCAGGGGAGGCAGAAGAACGTTGGCCGCGCCGGTGCCCGCCAACGAGAAGAACGTCCACGCGAGAAAACTGCCGGTATCGTGCGACAGCGAGCGAGCAATTTCGCCAATACCAATGACGCCGGCGGCCAGGATGATGGACCACTCCAAACCAATGCGTCGCGCCAACGCCGGGGTAACGGCGCCAAAGATGGCGAAGGTGAAGGGCGCAAGCATTCCCAGAAGTCCGACGGTCAGGGCATCGAAGTTGATGTCCTTCTCGATGGTCAGCAGGATGGGGGACACGGCGGTGGCTGCCGAGCGCAGACCAAAGGCCACGACCACGATTCCGGCAAAAACGAGAAAACGCCCACGGATGAGCGCACGTGTGTCGGGCTGGGCGTTCTGATTCTCCGGCTTGGCTGAGGTCACGGCTCCCAGTCAATCAAACTATTTGTGCCCCGCCCTATGATTTGCGCGCCGGAATCTTCTTCACGCCCCGTCCCTTGTCGTGGGTTCGGTGCGCCGGTAGAGTCACAATAAGAAGCCCTGTGGGCTAACCGTCGACGCAACGAAAGAGGTTCTCATGGCACGCATTGTTCTCGTTCACGGAGCATTTCACGAAAAGTCGTGCTGGGACGGTGCCAAGGCGAGTCTCGAGTCACGGGGACATCGCGTTGAAACGCTTGACCTTCCCGGACATGGTGCCGATACCACGCCACTCGAACAGGTCACCCTTCAGGCCTACGCCGACCGGGTGGTCGAACAGCTGAAGTCTGATTCAGAACCAGCTGTTTTGGTGGGTCACAGTATGGGTGGCATGGTGGTCACTCAGGCGGCTGATGATTTTCTTTCCGGCGGGGGCGAACTGAACCAGGTCATTTACGCCTCGGCGTTCTTACCGGAGGACGGACAGAGCTTGGTTGATCTCGCGGGACTGCCCGAAGGCGCGGGCGATATGGTGCAGGCGAATGTGCAGGTGTCTGGCGAACCCCCCATCGGTGTTTTGGCCACGGAGCACGCCATTGCCGCGTTCTATGGCGAGTGCGACCCGGCAGTTGCCCTAGCGGCGGCTGAGCGCCTCGGCCCCCAGCCCATCCTCGCGTTCGTGATGCCGGTGAGCATTGACAACAGCCGACAGGTCACTCGGCGCTATGTCATTACCGGTAAAGACAAGGCGCTGCCGACTGCACTTCAGCGTCGACTCGCACAGCATGCCAGCATCGTTGAGGTCGCTGAGATTGACACGGATCACTCAGCATTCCTCTCGCGCACGGACGAATTTGTCGACATTATCGACAGGTTTGCTCGCAGCTAAACCTCCGCACTGCGTCACTCTCTCGAACCATGTGTGTGGTTCGGTCCTCACAGAGCGAGAAGGAAAAATCATGGCACGAATTGTTTTGGTCCACGGAGCAATGGGTAATGCGTCGGTATGGCCTGAGACATTTATTGCGGGGCTCGAGGCACGCGGACACTCTGTCGAAACTTTTGATCTTCCCGCTCAAGGCAAAGATTCGACTCCTAAAGAGGCGGTGACGATGCAGGCGTATGCCGACCGCACGGTTGAGCAGCTGCGCTCGAGCCCCGAGCCAGCCGTTCTCGTGGGCCACTCCATGGGCGGAATGGTCGTCACTCAGGCGGCAGATGACTTCGTTGCCGCCGGTGGCGAACTCGCCCAGGTGATTTACCTCACGGCCTTCCTTCCGCGCAACGGCCAGTCACTTCTCGACCTTGCTGGAACGCCCGAGGGTGCTGGAGATCAGGTGCAGGCAAACCTGGTGGTCGCTGGTGAGCCGCCCCTGGGTACGTTCCCGCCCGCAGCTGCGCCGCTTGCGCTCTACAACACGACGTCGACCGAGATGCTCGCCACCGTCCCACCGGAGAGCCTTGAGTCTCAGCCCATCATTCCGTTCACCAATCCCGTGAATATCACGGATGACCGCCCGCTGACGCGGCGCTACATCTTCGCTTTGCAGGACCTCGCCATCCCCGTGGCGCTGCAGCGCAAGATGGCGGCGGCTACGGCGGTTGTCGAAACAGTCGACATTGACTCGGACCACATGGTCTTCTTCTCAGAGCAGGACCATCTCGTCGAGGTGCTTGACCGCTTCGCGCGCAGTTAGCTTGGGGAGGTCTTCGCGACCTCCTTGAGGACGCGAATCGCGGCGCGCGCATCCACCGTCTCTCGGCGGTAGCGGCGGTAGATCATGCCAATGCGCAGGGCGGATTCCGAGAGCAAAAGCATGAGCCCGGCAGTGATGAAGAGGCTCACTCCGTAGTTGGTCAGCGTGGTGTTTTCGGAGAGCAGTTTTACCGTGATGAGAAATATCACCACGATGTACTCGGCGAAACTGCGGCGCACGATGATGGCCTGGTATTCGGGCAGCGGGCGAACGTACATGATGCGAGCACGGTAGCGGGCGAGAAAGTAGCCGCCCACGACGCCCACAGCGCCGGCGAGCACGTGCCACGGATCCGTGATGAGGTCGCGCCACAGCA
>CAIVOR010000193.1 GCA_903907615.1 uncultured Microbacteriaceae bacterium
CACACGCGTGCGGCCGCTCGCGAGCTCGCTGCGTTGGTCATGGACGGTCTCGAATAGGGGCACATCGCCATGGTTGAACGGGCGATCCGCATTTTTGGCGACCCGGTTCTGAAGACACCAACCGACCGCATTGGTCCAATCGACGACGGTGTGCGGAGGTTGGTGCGCGATCTTCTCGACACCGTTGCTCTCCCCGGTCGCGCCGGAGTGGCCGCCACTCAAATTGGTGTTGGCCTGCGGGCCTTCAGCTACAACGTTGACGGAACGATTGGCTACATCCTCAATCCCGAATTGGTCGAGACGGCAGGGGAGTGTCGCGAAGTCGACGAAGGCTGCCTCTCGGTTCCCGGACTCTGGTACCCGACGCGCCGGTACGAGCAAGCCACCGTGCGTGGCACAGACCTCGACGGGAACACCGTCGAACTTTCGGGGACAGGTCTCATGGCCCAGGCGTTACAACACGAGTGCGATCATCTGGACGGAAAGCTTTACATCGATCGGCTCGAGGGCGACGCGCGGCGAGACGCCATGCGTGCTATTCGAGCAAGTGACTGGTTCTAAACCTCAACCAACGAATTCGATTAGTCGCCGGGGAGATTCTCGTGCGCGAACATGCTGTCGATCTCTTTCGCAAAGTCATCTTGGATGATGTTGCGCTTGATGCTCATCTTGGGCGTGAGGTGGCCCGACGCTTCCGTGAATTCGATGGGCAGGATCGTAAACTTTCGAATTGATTCTGCCCGTGACACTCGAGCGTTGGCGCGATCCACGGCGGCCTGAACTCCGGCAATAACGGCGGGATGTGTGGCCGCCTGAGCCAGCGACATGCCACTATCGAGCTTGTTATTGCTGAGCCACATCGGCAGCATCTCGGGGTCGAGCGTGACGACTGCGGCGATGAACGGCTTTGCTTCACCCACGACGACGACCTGGCCAATCAGGGGATCGGCGCGAATGGGATCCTCAAGGAATGCCGGCGATACGTTCTTGCCCGACGAGGTGACGATGATCTCCTTCTTGCGACCGGTGATCTTGAGGTAACCCTCTTCGTCAAACGAGCCGATATCACCCGTCTTGAACCATTCACCGTCGAAGGATTCCTTGGTGGCCTTCGGGTTCTTCCAATACCCCTCGAAGACGTTGATTCCCTTGACTTCAATCTCACCGTCGTCGGTGAGTCGAATAGAGACCCCGGGCATCGCCGGGCCGACGGTACCAATCTTGAAGTGTTCGGGACGGTTGATGGTCGCCGGAGCCGTGGTTTCCGTCAGGCCATAACCCTCGAGAATCATGAAGCCGAGACTGTGGAAGAACCGCCCGAGTCGCTCGCCGAGCGGCGCGGATCCCGACACAGCAAATTCGACGCGTCCGCCCAAAGCTGCGCGAAGTTTCGAGTAGACCAGCCTGTCGAAGAGAGCGAACTGAACCTTGAGACCGAGCGGAATCTTTCCCGCGTCCACGGCTCGAGAGTGTTCCACCGCAACCTTGGCAGCTGCGCGGAAAATCTTGCCCTTGCCTCCGGCTTCGGCTTTCTGCTCGGCAGAGTTGTAGACCTTCTCAAAGACGCGGGGGACGGCCAAGAGGAAGGTGGGCTTGAACGACTGCAGCGCGGGAAGCAACTGACTCGTGTCCGGCTGGTGGCCCACCTTAACGCCGGCGGTGACCGCCAATACCGCGATAAAACGGGCAAAAATGTGAGCCAACGGGATGAAGAGCACAGTGGATGCTCGTTCGTTCACCACCGTCGAAATGGCGACCGTAGAGTTTCGACACAGGTCCACAAAGTTTGCGTGGGTGAGCACACAGCCCTTGGGCTTGCCGGTGGAGCCCGAGGTGTAAATCAGTGTCGCCAGGTCGCTCGCTTTAGCGGTCGAGCGACGACGTTCAATGTCATCGTCGGATATCTTTGCGCCCAATTCGACGAGCTTGTCGAGAGCACCTTCGTTAATGCACCACGACGTGTGAACAAAAGGCGTGTTCTTCTTGGTCTCAGTGAAGCGCGCCAAGTGTTCCGTTGTTTCTGTCACAATGGCAACGGCTTCAGAATCCTGAAGGATCCATTCAATCTGACTTGCCGAACTGGTCTCATAAATTGGCACGAGGCTAGCTCCGGCAAACCACATGGCGAAGTCGACAAGTGTCCACTCGAAGCGCGTCTTGCACATCAACCCAACGCGGTCGCCCGGCTTAATGCCCGCGGCAACGAACCCCTTTGCGAGGGCGACGACGCGCTCGTGGAACTCTCGAGCGGTGATGTCTCGCCACGCCTCGGGGCCATCCGGCAAAGAAAAAAGGGGTCCATCTGGCGAGGTGGCTACCCGGTCAAGCAGAAGGTCCGTGGCGTTCGCGTTGGGGTCGTGGGGAACGACTAACGGCTTACTGAACTCGATCATGCGCAGGCTCCTTTGGTTGCTTATTACACTCTAGTTATTCGTTCACGTCACCAACAGGTCTCGTGCCCGCCACTATCCTGCTTCTCCCTCACGTCCTCGAAAGGCATCTGTGCTCACGATTGGTGTAGACATCGGCGGAACGAAGATTGCCGCCGGCCTTGTGGACGCCGAGGGGGTCATCCACGCTCAAACCACTGTCCCTACTCCAGCCACGGACGTTGCCGCGATTGAGCATGCCGTTGCGGAGGCCGTCGCGCAGTTGCGCGGTGACCATCCGGTGCTTGCCGTCGGCGTTGCGGCTGCGGGATTCATTGATGCCTCCCAGTCGGTGGTTTACTACGCGCCCAACTTGGCCTGGCGAAATGAGCCCATTCGTGAGCGCATTCAGGATCGAGTGGGGCTCCCCACGACCGTCGAGAACGACGCAAATGCTGCGGGGTGGGCCGAGTATCGCTTTGGTGCGGGACGTCTCTTTACACACATGACCATGCTGACGATTGGCACGGGGGTGGGCGGCGCAATCATTAGCGATGACCGCCTCTTCCGCGGCGGCTTCGGCGTCGGTGCGGAAATCGGCCATCTTCGCGTGGTTCCCGATGGACGCGAGTGCGGCTGTGGC
>CAIVOR010000194.1 GCA_903907615.1 uncultured Microbacteriaceae bacterium
CTTTACGGTATTCCCGTGTGGGGCGTGAGCATCGCCGTGGTCGAGGGTGATCCAGATCCGTCAACGTGGACGACTCTGGCGGGAGCCGTGGCAAACGCCTCGTCGGGCGAACTCTTTTCGGCGGCGCGGGGCCTTGGTGCGACATGCAATGACCGGGCGCTCTCCGTCACGACGTCCACCGACCTGTCTACGTCGCTGGTCTCAACGGGCTTTGCGTATAGTTCGGAAGTCCGTGCCCACCAGGGCACGATGATGCACACAATCCTGCCGAGGGTTCGTGACATCCGTCGAATCGGAGCCTGTTCCCTCGATTTGTGTGATCTTGCCGATGGCCGGATCGATGCCTATTTTGAGCAGACACTGTCGCCGTGGGATCACGCGGCGGGTGCCCTCATCGCGCGCGAGGCCGGCGCCATCATCAGCGGTTTACCGGGCGAACGGGAGAGCAGGGGACTACTCGTCGCGGCAACTCCGGGCATTCACGAAGAACTGCTCGCGCTTGTCATTGACGCGGGAGCAGGCCAGCTTCCCGGGCTGTGAATCCCCTATGCAGGGCCACCTCAACTGGCGACGACCTTGCCCACCCGGCTATCCTTTATGAAATCGTAATAATTGCTCCACACCGTTTTGGCGTGTGGCGCTTTACTCGGGAGACACGTGAACGCGCAAAATCCGTACGTCAGCCGCAAGGAGCTTCGCCGTCGCGAAGCTGCTGCCGCTCTGGCGAACGTTGTGGGCGCAGATCCCTCCCTGACTCAGGACTTTTCAACGGGCCAGCCTGCCCCCACTGCGACGCTTCCGGTCGACCCCACCCCGCCGCGTCAGGCTCAAGCGGTGAGCGTCCCCATGCCGAGCACGCCGCTCACGTCATCCGACTCGTCTCTCCTCTCCGCGGGGGTGCCGTCGGCTCCCCAGCTGGGTAACCAGCCGGGAATTGCGGCTCCGCGATCAACGGACCCGGACAGGTCGGTTCGCGCCTCCAACACGACCCGTGCCCGCATGGCGCGCGCGGTTGATCGTTCGACATCCACCAACCCTTCGGGGCGCAAGCGTAAACGCCGTTCGGCCAGCCCCCTGACCAAGAAGACTCTCGCGCGTGGACGTAAGGCAGCACCTCTGCTGGCCATGCTTTTCGTGGGAGGCCTCGCTGTCGTCACGGCGCTCCCGGCAAACGCGCAATTCCAGAACTCGTCGTCCGTGGCAGCGATGAAGAGCGCCACCGAGGGCAACGTCGATGGAGTGGGCACGCCCAAGTTCCTCGACGGGCAGAGCCTTGAAGCGAGTGCTGGTGCCGCCGTCCTGAGCCGCGATGCGGTCTCGGCAACGACCTTGCGCACGTACTTTGGTGGAAGCACCTCGGCGACCTATGTCAATAATCCCAATGGCACGATCCAATGGCCCTTCGCGGTCACCGTTCCCATTTCCGATCTCTACGGATGGCGCATCCCGCCGTGTGGTTGGTGTTCGGCCGACCACAAGGGCGTCGACTTTGATGCGGGCGAGGGCTACCCCATCCAAATCATTGCCGACGGCGTGGTCTCTAAGGTGCACGCCGCAGACGACAACGGTCTCGGATGGTACGTCATTATCACTCACGAAGTCAACGGCATGAAGTTTGACAGCTACTATTGCCACCTTCTCCCCGGATCAATCCTGGTCAGCGAGGGTCAGGCCGTAAAAGTGACACAGATTGTCGGCCAGGTGGGAAATACCGGTGCGTCCACGGGTCCTCACTTACACTTGGAAATCCACGTCAATGGCGTTCCCGTTGATCCTTTTGCTTGGCTCAACGAGCACGCTAACTAGGTCTGGCCCCGCAATGTCTTGTTGCGGATCACACACATGAGTCATCACATGAAACCCAGTCGTGCGCGCAGGTTGGTCAACCGCCTTCGCCACTCTTCGACGAGCAAACCAGACAAGTACTGGCGCGCCCGAAAAGCCGAACCCGTGACGGATGTTGCCACGGAAGTTCGGAACCACAACCGTCGTGCCCTCAAACAACGACGACCCGAGGCACGCCTGACCCCCAGCGAGCCTCACGGCGCTCGCCGCTGGGCGCCACTGATCTCATTTGTCTCCGTGGGCGGTCTGGCACTGGTTGCGGTCTTGCCCGCCTACGCAACCGAGCTGGGGTCGCAAACGAGCGCCTCGACAAGCTCTACCTCAGACCAGACCATCACCGGTAGTTCTGCACGTCAGGTCAGTCAGCGCGATGGCGTCTCGGCCATGGCCGGCTACGCCAGGGCCGAAGGATGGACCAGCGCGACGTACACAAACAATCCGAATGGCACAATCCAATGGCCGTTCGCTGTGACCGTCCCCATTTCGGATCTCTTCGGAGAGCGCCCAGCACCCTGTTCCGGATGCTCCACAATGCACGGCGGCGTCGATTTTGACACCGGCGAGGGATACCCCATTCAGGTGATTGCTGACGGCGTGGTTACCAAGGTGCATCCGTTCGACGACAACGGTGATGGGCTCTACGTGGAGATCATGCACAACGTGGAGGGCATGACGTTCCTGAGCCGCTATTGCCACCTGCTTCCGGGGTCCATTTTCGTCAGCGAGGGTC
>CAIVOR010000195.1 GCA_903907615.1 uncultured Microbacteriaceae bacterium
ACGGCTGAGCTGGCAACGGTCTGCACCGAGTCGACGATGAGCAGGTCGGGCTTGATGGCCTGTACTTGACCGAGGATGAACGACAGGTCAGTCTCGGCGGCCACAAAGAGGTTGTCGTGCAGGGCGCCGGTACGGGTGGCGCGCATGCGCACTTGATTCACCGATTCTTCGGCGCTGACATAGAGCACGCGCTGGCCACCGGCCGCAGCGCGCGACGCCACCTCGAGCAAAAGCGTTGACTTGCCCACGCCCGGTTCACCCGAGAGCAGGATGGCGGCACCTGCCACGATGCCCCCACCGAGCACCCGATCAAATTCGCCAATGCCTGTGGGGCGGTGCGTGAGTTCGTTGCCCGAGGCTTGCGTGATGGGAACGGCCTGTCGATCGCCACTCACCGGCGTTGCCGTGACCCGCGTGGTGATGCCGGTTTGCTCGCCCATGCTCGTGACGGTGCCGTACTGCTGGCACTCCCCACACTGGCCGGCAAATTTGACGCTGGTCCAACCGCACTCGACGCAGCGGAATCCGGGGGCGGAGGTCTTGGCCATGATGTTCACTTTACGTGCGTGCACCGACAGTGCCCGGTAGTTGTGCCCGCGATTAGCCCCAACCCGGTGCCCTCGCGTAAACTTGTCCACGGTTCCGTGTCCGAGCGGCCGAAGGTGCAACTCTCGAAAAGTTGTGTGCGTGAAAGCGCACCGTGGGTTCAAATCCCACCGGGACCGCCAAATAAAGTGACCTCCCTTTTTGGGAGGTCACTTTATTTTGTGCTCTGGTAGGCGTTGGTGAACCCGCTGGGTCCACGCTCGCGCCGAGCACAGCGTGTCTGTGCGAGGGGGTGTCGCGAGTGGGGCGTCAAATCCCACCGGGACCGCCTGCTTACTTGAGGAGGGTCATTACGAATTCTTTGTTTCGCTCGCTATCGCCGATGCGCACCAGAGTCGTCTCGTGGTAATCGTAAGCGGGGTAGTGGCGCGATTCGTTGATGCCATATCCGTCTGAGCACACCACCAAGGTGCTTACTGCGCCGGATTCGAAACCGCATGCTTCAGCCGCGGACTGTTTCGAGGCATCGACGCGAACCTGAGGCTCACCGATTGATTGGTTCCAGGCCGTAAAAATCTGCGACAGCTTATCGGGCCACGTGACCTTCAGGGTCACATCATCTTCCAAAAGGGACGTCTGCCAACCCTCGGCACATGTGGTTTCTCCCGCGTTCAAAAAAATTATCGGGTGCGCGTCGGCCTTATCGAACGTCAGCCACTCAATCCGTGCCTTCTTGGGCGTCTTGTTTACGACACAAATGCGAACCCCCAGGACACCCGAGTCTCGCTGGGACACGGCGGGGGAGCTGGTCGGAAGTGGATCTCCAGCCGAGCAACCGGCGAGCACAGCCACACAAGCGGTCAGGGCAAGGAGCGCCAAGGCTGGTCGACGCACTGCGAGCATGCTTTTCTCTTTTCCCGCGATCATTACGGCTGACATACCTGATCGTCGAAGTCATCGGTCATTTCGCTCTCCCCTCCGAATTCAACGGCCCAGTTCTTGTAATCGTCGTCGGCCCGTCGCTTCACGGTGAAGTCATATTCCAACATGCTGCACGAGTATGTGGTTTCCTCCGGAATGCTGTACGACTGCCCAGCGCCTGGGCCTTGGCTTGCATTTTCGTTGGCCGGGTAAAATTTAGGGGATGACATGGACGGGTTAGCAAAACCAAAAGTGGTCTTTCGCCCGTTCGGGAACGTCACGGTCGTGAGAATGTCGACAGACCCGGGAACGTCCCACGTGTCCGCAGTCCGGGTATCAGCGCAGACCCACCCCATAGACCGCACGAGGGCAACGGGACCGCCCCTACCTGCAGGGGACGACATGTTCCCATTTGTGTAGTAGTCGACGGGGTACATTTTCGTGCCAAAAAAGATGTTAACCGAGCCGGTCTGATTGAGGTTGAAAAAGCACACGGACGTATCTTTAACGAACCACTTTGAGGCAGCTCGGTCAGCACCGATTTCCGGCACGGCTGATCCTGTGGGAGTAATCGGAGTCTGGGCGACACAGCCGGAAAGCAAGCCCACGCTCACAATCGCAGCGGCAAGAAGCGTGAATGAGTTCTTCATGGGGTCCTTTCGGGCAGTCGAAGGAGCATCGTCGACAGTGACTCTGCAGCACCCTTAACATACTTCGTTAAACAGCACCCTGGGCAATTCCCCTATTTCTAGAACGTTCCCCTAGGAATGTCTTCGCACGAGCGCTCCCGACTTCCCTGGGAGTTTCATTAACTACCAAGGAGATTCCCGTGAATCGCTTCACAAAAGTCGGCGCTGCGCTCCTCGC
>CAIVOR010000196.1 GCA_903907615.1 uncultured Microbacteriaceae bacterium
CAACCGGCGATAGGCGCGCGGAAACCGCTGATGAGCCACAGCCCGATGACAATCTCCACGATGCCGCTCGCGATCACCACGAAATCCGCATCGAGCGAAACCCACGCGGGTACCTGTGCCTGAAACTCGGCTCGGGCGGTCGTGAGGTGCGACAGTCCGGCCGCTGTGAGCGCAAGCCCTAAGAGGGTTCGCGCCACAATCCGCAAAAACTTCCAGATGCGTTGTCCGGTTGCGCGTGGCTCGCGATTAGTCATTGCCCCACGCTATCGGGTGCATGGCGCGAGCAGACCTTCGGCCCGTTGAGTGGCGACCGAGGTGCTCGGAGTTTGGTGATTGACTGGGATTATGCCCACGCTTGTGTTTGACGGAGATTGCGGGTTCTGCACGTCTGTCGCCCGCCACTTTGAGAAGCGCTCGTTCACTCCCCTCACGATTGCCGCGTGGCAACTCACCGACCTTGGCGCACTGGGCCTCACCGAGGCGCAGGCTTCAGCGCAGGTCTACCTCGTCACCGAGCGTGGCGCTTTTAGTGGAGCCGAGTGCTTTGCCGAGCTCATGAGAATTCAGGGCGACCCGTTTCACCGTTTTGTGGCTTGGGGAATGCGCTTGCCGGGCATCCGCAGGCTGTTTGCGTGGGGTTATCGGCGCGTGGCCGCCAATCGCCACCGGCTACCGGGCGGCACCCCGGCGTGCGCCATGGCACCGCAGAATCCCGCAGACTCACGCGGAGTCTCAGGCGACTAGTTGACGACGACTAACTGCCGCTGACTCGGTACCGCGCGACGGCCTTCACAATGAGGAAGCCGAGAACCGCGCCCACGAGTTGTGCGCCAATGTAGGGCGCAACTGAGACCGGAGCAATCCCGGCAAACGTGTTGGAGAAGAGGCGTCCGATGGTCACGGCGGGATTAGCAAACGACGTGGAGGCTGTGAAGAAGTAGGCCGAACCAATCCAGGCGGCCACCGCAACGGGGATCAGTGCGTCTTGCTTGCGCTGGATCAGCACGCCAATGACCACGATGAGTCCGGCCGTGGCAATGACCTCGCCGAGCAGCATTCCCGTGCTGACGCGCTCGTGCGTCGAAAACTGCACGGCGGGCTGGTCGAACATGACGTTGGCGACAATCGCACCCACAATGGCTCCGGCCACTTGGACAACCACATAGACGACGGTCTCGACCGGCCGCTGAGCGCGCGAAATGAGCTGCACCAGCGACACCGCGGGATTGAAGTGTGCCCCGCTAATGGGCCCCAGCGTGAGGATGAGCAGGGCGAGCGCAAATATCGTGGAGAACGTGTTGATGATGAGCGCCACACCCGTGTCGTCCGTCAGGTTCGTGGCCATGATGCCCGAGCCCACCACAACGCACACGAGAACTGCGGTGCCCGCGAACTCGGCCACGGCTCGGAAAAGGAATCGTGCTGCTGGTCGCGCCATGGCTTGCGTCCTCACGTCGGGAAGAGTTCCGTGTTTTTCCGTCGCATCGTAATCGTGCTCAGACGCGCGTTCGTTACAAGTTTACGGAATTCCCGTCCCACCAGTTAAGAACCCGGATGCCGGCCAAGGTGAGGCCTTTCGACGGTTCGCCGGCCGGCTCATCCGTCTCAAACCACACTCGACCCGGCATGTGTGCTCCCTGCGACCACGTACCGTCTGGCTGACGCTGAGTGCGGATGACCTCGATTGCCTCGGCCAAACGCGGATCCGGGAGAGAGCCGGCGAGCAAAGCCGAGTCCCGAAAGTAGTCCGCGGCATTGAGCACGTTGTAGCGCCAGCGAAGCGGCGAGGTGAAGGCGCTGACCCAGGGGGCCACGATGTCACCCGTCGACTGCCGGAACATGAGGCGACGCTCGAGGAGATATTCCTCCCCCGCTGCGCGAGCGGCACGCGTGGCAGGCGTGCCGCCGGTAGCGCGCTCGTGCCACAGCAGTCCCTTGAGGGAGTTCAGCGTCGAATGGAACGACGATCGCGTGGAGCCAGACTCCCACTCGCAGTTCCACCCACCGTCGGCCATCTGATGCTCGACAAACCACTGCGCGTTTGCCTCAACGTCGACACCCAGCCACACACCGTTGGAGAGCGTGAAGGCATTGATGCAGCAATCCACCTCGCCGTCCCAGTAGGGCAGGTCGTCGTATTCCCAGCGACTGTTGTGCCGCAGGCGGTCTGCCGTATCGCCCAGTGCGGAGGGATCGAGCCCCCACTCGCGCAGGGCGTTGAGCGACCACGTGGTGGCCGTCCACGGCTGGCCCGCGCCATCGGCAGCCTCGGGGCCGTCGAAGTCGAAGTCCCCCGGGAAGTAAGCGCCGCCGGCCCACTGTCCGTCCGCGTCCTGCAGGGCGAGTAACCGCGCCCCGAATCCCTCGCGGGCGACACGTGCGCGCGTTTCCTGCCACACGTTTTCTGGCCCGCCCACGATGTCGCGCTCCACCTGCCAGCGCAACGACGGATCGGAGTCGAGGAGCCACGACACGATTGCTGAGTCGACGGGTGTCAACACCTATGCCTCCAGGCGACTTTCGGGGCCCAGACGGTACCACGCACGGTTGTGGTAGACCAACGGCTGTGCGGACGCGACATCCGCGGGGTCGCTCGAGGTGAGCGCGTGCACCGCCACCACGGTGGACCCGCCAATCTGCATACGGTCCACAACGCGACCGCGAATCCACCCGCTGGCATTGACGAAGTAGGGTTCGCCCGTACTGAGGCGATCCCAGAGTGTCGTGTCGGCAAAGCGATCAACACCGCTTGCTGCCCCCAGAAGGGCAAGGTCGAGGTTGTCAGCCGACAGCATGTTCACGACCAGCGTGTCGGCGGCGAGAATTGTGGGTGCCGCAGACGACATCTCCGAGACCGAAAAGACCAAGACGGGTGGTTCCGCACTGACGGAGAACACCGAACTCGCCGTCATTGCAACGGGACCGTGACCGGCGTCAGCGGTGATCACGGCGATACCGCTGGGGTGCTGACGGAACGCTGCTTTAAACTCATCGGCGCTCAGGCCGCCGGTTTCGGTGTCGTGAATCGTGTGATTGTTGACGGGTGGGGGAACAGACGAGGCCATGCCTCAATTCTCTCCCACTCCCCGGTCTGGCGCGCACCGGGAGAGGATGTGAGAATGGTGGCATGACCTACGAGATCAACAAATCAGACGACGACTGGCGCAACGAGCTGCCCCCGGAATCCTTCGCCATCCTCCGCCAGGCCGCAACAGAACCCGCCTGGACGGGCGCGCTTCTGGACGAAAAGCGTGACGGCGTCTATCGCTGTATGGCCTGCAAAAATGAGCTGTTTGTGGCGGGAACCAAGTTTGACAGTGGCTCCGGCTGGCCAAGCTTCTACGAGGCCGTGCGCCCCGATGCTGTTGAACTGCGCGAGGACCGCTCGCACGGCAGCGTGCGCACCGAGGCGTTGTGCGCAAAGTGCGGTTCACACCTCGGCCACGTTTTTCCCGACGGATTCGGCACCCCGACAGGCGACCGCTACTGCATGAACTCGCTCGCTCTCGACTTTGAGGCCGAGGCATAAGCCGTCCTCAGGGAATTCTTAGCAAAAGATTCTGGCTCCCGCTCTGAAGGTGCGGGAGCCAGAATCTTAGGCGTGGGGGACCGTTACTCGGTGCGGGTGCGCCGCTTCGCAATTGCCAGGACGGACGCGCCGATTGCGAGAAGGGCAATGCCACCCGCTGCAATTCCACCAATCAGGGCAGGTGCCGCTCCCGTGTCAGGAAGTGCCGTCTCACAGGTAAGCGTGAAGTAGTCGTACATTCCCGTGTTCTTCTCCACCGCAAATGTTGCGAACTTTGAGCAGTCAGCCGCGGGAATTGTGTACGTCGTCTCCGTCGTCAACGCAATGGCTGCGGCAGGCGCGGCGGGCTCGATTTGGATGCAGTGGTTCGATCCTCCAACGCCTCCAGTGGGGTCTAAGGTCAACACGATATCTGCGCCGTAGGGCACGCTCGTGGTGGGGTGAGTCACATCCACGTCGGCGTTGTCGTAGCAGTCGACGGTAAAGGTGACAGGGGCAACGGCAAACGCCGTCGCGGGAACAACAGCTGCAGAAATAGCGGCCAGGGCAACCGCTCCCGTGGCGAGTACTTTCTTCAACATAGGAATCTCACTTTCTTGGGGATGGTGATGGGGCGTCTGAATAAGCAATAACAAGTTGTTAACAGCATATCTTAATGTATATCAGCCTTGTCGACGACGTCAAGAATATTGGGGCGTTTTTTGCTCTCAACGACGTCTGGCCCGTGCATGAGCACAGGCCAGACGTCGTGGATGAGTTGGTTAGTGCTGGGCGGACTGCCTGCGACGCACAAGGAGAACCACTAAGCCCGCGTTGAGGAGGCCGAGGGCGAGAGTCGCCAACGCAACCTTGCCCTCCGACGTCATGCCCGTGTCGGCCAGGCCTGCTGTGGGTGCGGGGAAGGCTGAAGCTGAGAGCGCGCACTTCATGCCGTCATTTCCGGCTGCCGGTGTGCCACTGGCAACCTTGCCCACCGTCGGCGAGGCCGAGCTCGGGTTGTCGATGCCGTAGACATCACCCGTGGTATTTGCAAACGTCGTGAGGTTGCCCGACGAATCTGTCCAGACGGCACCCTTGGGGCTTCCCGGAGCAATAGCCACGGAAGAGTTCACACTCACCGAAATGGGGTTCTGCGTGGGATCAAACGACACGAGCGCACCCGTTGTGGTGTCGAACCCGTATGCCGTTGTCGTTCCACCGGCGGTGACAATGGCAAAGTCACCAAAGTCCACGGGGGACGGCGCCGACGCGAGCGTACCGATTTGAGTGCCGACAGCGGTGACGAGGTCAATGCTCCACACAGACTTGTCTGGGTCGGTGTAGTCGAAGGTAATCAGGCTGAGACCGTCAGTCGAAACGTCACCGGCCAAGTAGTTGTGTGACGAATCGGCGCCGCTGAGTGATCCGACAGACTCGTAGGAGCCGTCGGAGGCAATCTTGATGAGGTTCACCGGTGCAGCAGTCAGGGCGTAGATGAAGTTGTCCACGGTGTTGTAGCCACCCGCGTTGAATCCTTCGGCGTGAACGTCACCCAGGTTGGCATAGGTGAGGACTGCCGGTGACGCGGAGGTGTCAACAGTGCCGATCTTGAGCTGCGTCTGGATGGACTGGTAGGTGATGGCTTCGCACGAGAACGCGGAACCCAGCGCCTGAGCCGGCGCCGGGATGAGGGCCACCGTCGCCGCGGCGGCAAGGGCAAGAACGGAAATTCTGAGGGACTTTTTCACGCGAACTCTTCTCACTAATGGCACAGGGGCAGGGCGTTCACCCCATGATGACAGAGACACAAACGGTTGCCGGCGCTGGTCGGGCGTGGCGTGTCGCGACTAAATGACGCCTGCTCGCACCAGGCGATCGCGCGCCGCCTGCTCAACCGGACTCTCGGGGCCCACGGCGCGTTTGATCAGCCGGAGGGCGACTCGTGTCACGGGCACAATGATCCATCGGGGTCCCGCACGCAGGCCAAGCAAGCGCCGATATTCGGGACGCAGGCTCACCACAGCCGCCGCAAAGAGCAAGCGGTAGGCAATCTTTGTTGCGCCGGGCAGCGGTGGTCGCCGGAGGAATTCCACGACCTGCCGCGTGCGTTCGTCGGAGCGCAAGATGCCACGATCGATGAAGTCGGCGATGGCGACGTCCAGCTCGGCCTGGTTCATGGGGCACGTTGCTAGTCCCAGGGGCGCCACGGCCACGCTCCACTGCGCAATGTAGTTGTCGGCACCCGAGGAGGCGCTTCCCGCAGGAATCGGCTCGGCGCAGAAAGTCTGGTGAGCCACCAGAAACGATTCCATGAACGCAATGTGCACCCACAGCAAGAGGTCCGGGTCGGCGGCCCGATACGACACTTCTGCACCGTCGCTCGCTTCGTAGGTACCCGTGACGCGTTTGTGCATCCGGTTCACGCGGCCCGCTTCAGTGGCCACGGCGGTCTTCGAGCCAAACGTCGTGACCGTGAGCCAGCGAATGGTGCCCGAGAGACGACCGAGCGGGTCCTCAGCATAGCGCGAGTGATCCATGACGCCGCGGAGCGTGCCGGGATGAAGCGCCTGCACCAGCAGTGCCCGGATACCCCCGACCAGTGTGCCAAATCCGCCGTGCACCAGCCAGGGCGCATCGCTCGGCACAAAGTAGCCCGGCTCATCGCCCGCGGCCACGACCGCGAGCCACGGAGGAACGCCCTCCGGGTCACCCGACAGCAGGCGTCGAAAGCGGAACGACAGGTTGGCCTGCAATCGGTTGGGACTCACACTCCCATCCTGCCAAGCCGTAGCCTGTGCTCATGACCACTTCACAACGCGTTCGCTTCTGGATCTACCTTTCCCTGTCGACTATCGGTCTCGTCACAGCGTGGACATTCAACGCTCTCGCCGTGATTGACAACGCCGACTACGTGCGTGCCTGGTTTGGCAGTGCGGTGGATTGGGTTCTCGGCGCCGACCTTGCTGTGGTCGCCATCGCTGTGGTGGTCTTCATGTTTGCGGAAGGGTCGCGACTCGGCATGAAGCACGTCTGGATTTACGTGGTGCTCGCGGGCGTCACTGCCATGGCCTTTACCCTTCCGCTGTTTCTGGCCATGCGGGAACGGCATCTGGCTCGCGCGGCCGATCCGAGCGGACGGGTCGAAGCTCCGGTGCGTGCGAAACGCTAACCGAGACGCTA
>CAIVOR010000197.1 GCA_903907615.1 uncultured Microbacteriaceae bacterium
CGCTCGGCATCCGACACCTCGAGCGCGCTCTTGCCGGTACCCGGCAGGCCGAGCCCATCCATCGAGTGCTTCTTGCGTTCGCGCTCGGCGGGATAGTTGGCCTTCACCTCGGCGAGGTACTCGGGAGTGAGCGGACCGTTGTTTGCGGGCACACTCCAACTGGGCGTGCGCTGCAGAACGAACAGCTCCTTGGCCGTCTTGGCGATGTGCGTCGACAGTTGAATTCCCGTCGAGCCCGTTCCGATCACGGCCACGCGCTTGCCCGAGAAGTCCACGGGGGTGGTGGGCCAGTCGGTCGAGTTGTACGTCTCGCCATCGAAGGACGAGGCGCCGGGAACATCGAGCGGCTTGGGTGTCGAGAGCGCACCCGTCGCCATGACCACCCAGCGGGCAACGTAGCTGTCACCGGCTGACGTCGTGACGCTCCACTCGTTGGCGGTCTCGTTGAACACCGCTCCGGTCACCTCGGTGTTGAAGGCAAACTGTCCGCGAATGTCAAAGCGGTCAGCAACGTGCTTGGCATACTTCAGGATCTCGGCCTGAGACGCGTAACGCTCGGACCAGTTCCACTCCTGCTGCAGGTCGTTGTCCCACGAGTAGGAGTACTCCACGCTCTCCACGTCACAGTGAAGTCCGGGGTAGCGGTTCCAGTACCAGGTGCCGCCCACCTCGGGGCCCTTCTCAAGGCCCTGAACGTTGAGTCCCTGCTTGCGCAGGTTGTGCACGGCCATCATGCCGGCGAAGCCGGCGCCGACAACAACGGCGTCTACGTGTGTCGCCACGGGAGACCTACTTAGCCAGACGAGCGGACACCCAGGTGCCCACCTCGGCGATCATGTCGCGACCCTCGCTGAGCATGAAGCTAAACAGCGACCAGTCGTGGGGCATTTCGGGCCAGACGTGCAGCGTGACGTCGACCTTGGCCTCGCCGGCCTTAGCGGCCAGACGGGTGGAGTCGGCGAGCAGGATCTCCTCGGAGCCCACCTCAATCAGCAGCGGGGCAATTCCGGCGTAGTCGCCAAACAGCGGCGACGCGAGCGGGTCGGTTGCCGAAGCGCCACCGAGGTACTGGTCGGCGCCGGCCTGGAGGCCCACCTGCGACAGCGAGTTGTCGACATCCTTCTTGGTCTTCATGGTCTCGCCGCTGTGCGTGAGGTCCGCCCACGGGGAGAGCACAACTGCCGCAGCAGGCTGCGGCTTGCCGGCGCCCTTGAGCTTGAGCAGGAGCGACAGCACGAGGCCGCCGCCGGCGGAGTCACCGGCGACAACAATGTTCTCGGCCTTGTAGCCCTCGGCCAGCAGGCCTTCGTAGGCAGCGTGGGAATCATCGAGGGCGGCCGGGAACGTGCTCTCGGGAGCGAGTCGGTAGTCGATCGAGAACATGTTGACGCCCGAGGCCTGAGCCAGGTTGCCGGAGAGTCCGCGGTAACCAAACGCCGTGCCCACGAGCATGGCGCCACCGTGGATGTAGAGCATCACGTTCGCGCTCTTCTTCGGGGCATCGAGCCAGTGACCCGTGATGCCGCCGATGGTCTTCTCGGTGAAGTTGTATGACTCGTCCACGGGGAACGTGGCAATCATGCCGTCGAACATGGCACGCACTTCTTGCGCGTTGCTCGAGAAATCGATGGGGGCTGCGGCCAGCATGCCGCGCAGTTGGGCCAATTCGTCTGACGTCATGGTCGGATCCTTTCAACGGAATGAGAAATCGGGACTCGTGTTCGAGCGTATTTCTATGGTCGTTGAGGACCCTGCTGGGGCATTAGCCCCGGCGTGCACTCAATGCGCTTTTTTTTGCACGCGTTGACAGGCCTATCGGCCGAAATGGCTCGAGGTCTGACGCCAATCCGTGGGTGTCATGCCGAACGTGTCCTTGAAGATGCGCGAGTAGTAACCCGCGTCGGAGAGTCCGCGGCTCATGGCCAGCTGCGTAATCGACTTGCCGGCCATCAGCGGATCCGCCAGGTCCCGGCGAAACTCCATGAGGCGACGCGTGCGCACCCACTGGGCCACGGTCACGCCCGCATCGGCAAAGACGTTGTACAGCTGACGCACCGAAATGAAGTGGGCGGCCGCAATCGATTCGGGCGACAGGTCGTCATCGGCCAGGTGCTCGTTGATGTACAGGCAGATGGTGATCAGCATGGCCCGGCGCGATGCCTGAGTGCTCACGTGATCATCGCCCACCTCAGCGGCAATCACGGTCGACAAGAGGTCGAGGCCCGTGCGCGCCAAACGTTGTCCGGGAGATCCGGAGAGGGTATCGAGGTTGGTGGCGAGCCCCATCACGTATGCCGACAAGACGGAACCGGGGCCTGAGTCGCTCGTGATGGCGTGGGCCGTGAGATCGCCGGCGAGTCCCTCGGGCAGGCTCAGCGCGCTCTTGGGGAACATGGCCACAATGAAGCGGTAGTCCTCGGTGAACTCGAGTGTGTAGGGGCGCGCGGTGTCGTAGATGGCGATGGTTCCCGGTGTTAGCACAATCTCGCGATTGCCCTGCATCATGATGCCCGTGCCCGAGACCTGAAGGCTCATCTTGTAGAAGCCGAGGTCGTGCTCGGTGACCTTGCCCGGACGACGCTCGACGGTGTGGGCGTTGGCAGACAGGTCGCTCACCTGAAGTTCATCGGTACCGGCGGCCCGATACGTGGCGCGAAAGCCGTCCGGGTCGCGCGGAACGATGGCGAGTGGCGGAAAGGCGCGATCCATTTCGGCGCGCCAGCGACCAATACTGTCGGGAACATCCGCATCCAGCACGAAGGACTGCTGGTTGCTCTTCAGACTTTTGGTCACTGGTGACTC
>CAIVOR010000198.1 GCA_903907615.1 uncultured Microbacteriaceae bacterium
TCCACGTGCTGGCCGATGAACCGTCGGGACTTCCGTGGACAGTTCGAGCCACGCGTGCGGGAGACGCCTGGGATCTCGCGCAGGCCGAGGCCTGCGGCGCGCCCCTCCCGGGTGCCACCTCGGTCTCACCCACCGGAGGTGTCGCGGTCTCGCTGGGCCTGCCCACGCGTCGCTCATGACCTCGGGGGTGCCACTCATCGCCGTGGTGGGTGCCACGGGTACTGGCAAGTCGGCCCTCTCGCTCGACATCGCCCGGCGGCTCGCCTCACATGGCCGTGAGGCTGAGGTCGTCAATGCCGATGCGATGCAGCTGTATCGCGGAATGAACATTGGAACGGCCAAGCTCGCGCACGCGGATCGCGCGGGTGTGGCCCACCACATGATTGATGTCTTGGACGTCACCGATGAAGCGTCCGTGTCGCAGTACCAGCCCCACGCGCGGAGCGTCATCGCCGAGATTATTGAGCGCGGAAACGTGCCCCTTCTTGTGGGCGGATCGGGTCTCTATGTGTCGTCCGTGCTGTTCGATTTTGAATTCCCGGGACACGATGACGCCGTCCGTGCCTCGCTCGAGCAGGAGGCAGTGGAGTTCGGTGTCGGCATCCTCGCCGCACGATTGCGCAAGCTTGCGCCCGAGACGGCCGCACGCATCGACCCGCGCAACGCCCGCCGCGTGATTCGCGCCCTCGAGGTCATCGCCATTTCGGGTGATGGTGCCGAGCTGGGGCGTCTCGCTCCGCAGGTGACGGCGGCCGCGCAGGCGTGGTCTCAGACACTCACGCTGGTGTGTCACACCGAACGCGACGAACTGGTGGCTCGCCTCGATGAGCGCGTGGTTCAGATGTGGGCCGAGGGGCTGATTGCCGAAGTGGCGGATCTCATTCCTCTCGGCCTCGAACGTGGCGTGACGGCAAGTCGTGCCATCGGGTACGCCCAGGCACTGGGTCAGATTCGTGGTGACCTCAGCGAAGCGGAAGCCATCTCAGAAACGCAGGCCCTCACGCGCCGGTATGCCCGTCGCCAGGTCGGGTGGTTCCGACGCTACGAATCGGCGGTAGCGATTGATCTGTCCGCACCCGAGAGCGATGTCGCGGTGAGCAAACTCGTCGAGCGCGTCATCGCTCACAACGCGCCCTAGGCTAATTGCATGGCGCGCGCACTGCACTTCACCAAGGGTCACGGCACAGGCAACGACTTCGTGCTGTTCGCCGACCCCGAGGGTGAGGGCCCTCTGACGCCGTCCCAGGTGGCGGCACTGTGCGATCGACACTTCGGTGTGGGGGCTGACGGCGTGATTCGTGCGGTGCGCTCCGCACAACTCAACCGGGCAACGGTCGGCAAGCGTGGCGTCGTGTCTCACGAACCCGACCCCGCCGGCCCCGCGGCGCTGGCGCACGACGCCGATGCCGAATGGTTTATGGACTACTGGAACGCGGACGGTTCGGTGGCCGAAATGTGCGGCAACGGCATCCGTGTTTTCGTTGCTTTTCTCGAGGCATCCGGACTGGCTGAGCTCGAACCGGGGCAAGCTATTGCTATCGGCACCCGGGCCGGGGTTCGCGACGTGCAGCGGGCGACGCAGGGCTACTCGGTTGACCTGGGGAGATGGCGTCTCGGTGACGACGAGCCCCTCGTCGCCGTCCACGGTCTGCCTGTGCCGCGTCCCGGGCTCACCATTGATCTGGGGAATCCACACACGGTGGTCGTCGTGGGCAGCATCGATGAACTTGAGAACGCGAACTTGTCGGTGGAACCGGCCGTTGATCCCGTTCCCGAGAACGGCACGAACGTTGAAATTGTGGTGCCGGCCGACCCGCTGGTGACCGATGGCGTGGGCCGCATTCGCATGCGGGTTCACGAGCGGGGCAGCGGCGAGACGCTCAGTTGCGGTACGGGCGTGGCGGCGGCGGCTCTCGCCACCCGCCATTTTGTGGGCGCGAGCGCACCGCATCACTGGCGCGTGGATGTCCCCGGCGGCTCACTGCAGGTGCGCATGTTCGCCACGGAGGAGGGCGAGCACGTCGCCCTGTCGGGCGCCGCGGAGCTGACCTTTACCGGCACTGTCGAACTTCTCGACTAACTCGCTCGCCAGATTCCGAACTCGCGCGCGCGTCGCGTCTTCACTGTCGGACGTTCGTGAGTGAATACTCACACCTCCCGCACGAATTTCTCGCGTGGCGCGAGGGACGAGCGTGACCTGGTGCAGGCACAGAAAGTGGGGGCATATGAACAATTTTGACGACGACATCGATGACCTCGATGAAGACGAACTCTGGAATCTGTCGATTTCCTCGAGTCCGCTCACGCGGGCGCAGGCCCTGATGGCGCTGGGTCGCCGCGCCGCCATGACCGACAACACCGAACGGGCGCTCACGCTCGTCGACACCGCCATTGAGGCCTGGGGGCAAGCGGATCAGCCGCGCGAGCAGGGGTTCGCCTGGTACATCCGCTGCCGCGTGCTCATCGGTGACAGTCGTTACGCAGAGGGCCTCGAGTCAATCAGCAAGGCCGGGGAGATTTACACGGAGATTGCGGCACCCGACTATTGGCAGGCGGACGTTGCCCAGTCGCGTTCGACGTGCCTCCGCGGTCTCGGGCAATGGTCTGCCGCTCTGACGGCCATCCTGGAGGCCCGCGCGCTCTTTGAGCTCTCGGGAAACGATCACGCCGCAGCGCACGCCGCCATTGAGGTGGCAGAGTGCACGAAAGACCCCGACATCGTGATGACGCACCTCACCTGGGCGCGCGACGTATTTCGTCGCGAAGAGAACGCCGAGTGGGTGCTGATCGCTCAAGACCAGATGGTGGCTTCGCTGAGTCGCAATCGTCGGTACACCGAAGCCGCCGAGCTCGCGAGGGAGAACTTGAGTGTGGCACGCTTTCTCGACATGCCTCCGCGCACGGCCAAGGCGCAGCGTCGCCTAGGCTTGTGTCTTTACCTGCTCAATCTCCCGGACGAGGCGGCTGCGGCTCTTGAGCAGGCGGCCCTCCTGTTCCACGCCCAACAAAACTGGGACATGCTGGCCGACGTGCGTCACTACCTCGTCGATTGTTATGGCGAGCTGAATCGAGACGAGGAGGCCGCCGACCTCCTCCAACAGCTGGCGGCGTTTCATCGGGCAACGGGTGAGGATACTGCGCCCGACGAGTTGGAGTTTCAGCAGTTGCGACGAGCGGATCGCGACGAGGGCTCGGATCCACTCCTGCCGGCGTACGAAGTGCATCGCAACGATCTCGCCGGCCAGATACGCATCGCCACGGAGCGAGGTGATGCTGTCGCCGAGGCGAGAGCGCGCCTCGACCTCGCGGAGTCATACATGGGAAACGAGGACGTTGAGGCAGCGCTGACCACGCTCGATGGCATGTTCACGTCTCAGCTGCCCTCGCTCTTCGACCAGTCCCGTCACTTGGTCATCCTCATGAGGACGGCCATGTTCCAGGGTCGGTGGGAGGAGGCGCGGGCACTCGGCGACCGGGCCATCACCGCAGCCGATCATTGCCAAGATCCGGGCATGGCCGGCCGCGCCTACGTGTGGCTCATCGAGGTGGCCCAGCACGACCGAGACGCTCGTGCGGAGGCCGAGTATCGACGCCACGCCATCGCGCTCCTTCTCGAAGCCGGCCTCAACGCCCTCGCTCGGAGCGTGGCATTCGACGACATTCCTGAGCGCACCCTTGCTGCCGCGTCTGTTGTTGACGGTGAGGCCACGCCCGACGCAACATCGGACACCATGACCCGGCCACTCCGCATCATCACGAGTGAAACGTCA
>CAIVOR010000199.1 GCA_903907615.1 uncultured Microbacteriaceae bacterium
GCCACGCAGGTGATCTACGAGGGCACCCCGGATTCCCCGCACCCCGGACGCTGGTGGGAGATCATTCAGAAGTACGGCGTGAGCATCCTCTACACCGCGCCCACGGCCATCCGTTCGTTTATGAAGCTCGGGGCTGAAATCCCTGAGCAGTTTGACCTGTCGAGCATCCGCCTGCTGGGTTCTGTGGGCGAGCCCATCAATCCCGAAGCGTGGATCTGGTATCGCGATGTGATTGGTGCTGGCACGGCGCCCATCGTCGACACGTGGTGGCAGACCGAGACGGGCGCCATCATGATCTCAGCACTCCCCGGGTTGACCACGCTCAAGCCCGGCAGCGCCCAGGTGCCCCTGCCCGGAATCGCCATCGATATTCTCGACGAGGCGGGCGAAAAAGTCTCTGGTGAGGCCGGTGGCCTCCTCGTCGTCACCGAACCCTGGCCGTCAATGCTCCGCGGGATTTGGGGCGACGATGACCGTTTCCGCGAGACCTACTGGGAGAAGTTCGGCGACAAGTACTTCGCCGGCGACGGCGCCCGACGAGATGCCGATGGTGACATCTGGCTCCTGGGTCGCGTCGACGACGTGATGAACGTCTCGGGGCACCGACTGTCGACGGCTGAAATCGAATCGTCCCTGGTGGCCAACCCGATGGTGGCTGAGGCCGCCGTCGTGGGAGCAGCCGACGAAACAACCGGACAGGCCGTCGTCGCCTTCGTGATTTTGCGCGCCAGCGAGGCGGGCAAGCTGGAGCCGGCCGAGGCCAGCGCGGTGCTTCGCCAGCACGTGGCCACCCACATTGGCGCCATCGCGCGCCCGGCACGCATCTACATCGTGTCCGAACTTCCCAAAACGCGAAGCGGCAAGATCATGCGCCGCCTCCTGCGCGACGTGGCCGAAGGGCGCGAAATCGGCGACACCACCACGCTCACCGATCAGAACGTACTCAACCTGATCAGCACGCAGGTGCACTAGCGGACTCACGCCCCGAGGGCGCCCTGTCTAGTCGAACGCGACGATGATCTCGACCTCAACGGGCGAATCCAGCGGCAAGACAGGCACTCCCACGGCGGAGCGAGCGTGCGCTCCGGCCTCGCCAAAAACCTCGCCAAGAAGTTCTGAGGCACCGTTGATTACTCCGGGTTGACCCGTGAACTCGGGCACCGAGGCCACGAAACCCGTGACCTTCACGATGCGCGTGACGCGGTCGAGGCTACCCAAAACGCTCTTCACCGCGGCGAGCGCATTGAGGATGGCGATTCGTGCGTAATCCTTGGCGTCGGCAGCCGGAACTAGCCCGTGGCCATCGCCCACCTTGCCCGTGGCCGGGAGCGCACCGGAAACGAAGGGAAGCTGTCCGGAGGTGAACACCAGATTGCCCGAAATCACAGCAGGAACATAGGCGGCGACCGGTGCCGCCACCTCGGGAAGCGTGATGCCGAGTTCGGTGAGGCGAGCTTCTACGGACATGGGGAGAACCTTTCGATTGGTTGTCGGATCAAGAACTTTCGGATGCGGCAGCGCGCGACGCTAGGCGAGGGGACGCTTGAGGTAGGAAACGAGCCCGCCCTCGGGACCCACCACAACCTGCACGAGTTCCCAGCCGTCTTCACCCCACGCGTTCAACACCGCTTGCGGATTGTGAATGGTGAGCGCAACGGTGGCGTACTCCCAATTTTTGGCATTCATGTGGTCTCCTTTTGGCTAGTTCCCAGTCTCTGGCGGGTAACCTAGAGTCTATGTTTGCCAAGCCGCGTGAAAAGCGTCAACGTTCGAGGGTAGCCGGCGGAGTCATTGCCTTTGTGGGTATGAGCGCAATCGCTGCCGTACTCGTGGCCGCCTCAATCACTCCGGCCATCGCCGTCGCGGGTCTCACCGCCAACAGCACGCTCGGC
>CAIVOR010000200.1 GCA_903907615.1 uncultured Microbacteriaceae bacterium
AGAATTATGTACACCCCCACTTTCGGCGGTTCGGCCAACAACGACTCTGGCGTTGAGGTGCCCAACTCGCGCTACATCATCCCGCAGGTTCAGGAGCGCACCTCCTATGGCTTTCGCCAGCAGGACCCCTACGGCAAGCTCTTCGACGACCGCATCATCTTCTTGGGCGTTCAGGTAGACGACACCTCGGCCGACGACGTGATGGCCCAGTTGCTCGTTCTTGAGAGCCAGGACCCCGACCGCGACATCACCATGTACATCAACTCACCCGGCGGATCGTTCACTGCCATGACGGCCATCTACGACACCATGCAGTACATCCGTCCCGAAGTTCAGACGGTGTGCCTCGGCCAGGCGGCATCGGCGGCCGCCGTTCTGTTGGCCGCGGGAGCCCCCGGCAAGCGCCTCGCGCTGCCCAACTCGCGCATCCTGATTCACCAGCCCGCAATGGGCGAGTCGGGTCGTGGACAGGCCAGTGACATCGAGATTCAGGCCCGTGAGATTGGTCGCATGCGCATGTGGCTCGAGGAGACCCTGTCGCGTCACTCCAAGAAGACCCCGGAAGAGGTCAACAAGGACATCGACCGTGACAAGATTCTCTCCGCGCAGGAAGCGTTTGAGTACGGCCTGATTGATCAGGTTCTCACCACGCGCAAGAACACTCCCGTCGTTTAGCGCGCGCCGCCGGGTGTAACCCGGCACAATGGGGAGCGTGTCTCAGGTAACGAAGCAAAAGGCTGAAGCGGGACTGGATCCGTCCAACATCCCGTGGTTTGTGCTCTTTTTTGACCTCGTCGTGGTTGCCGCCTTCAGCCAGACGGCCAAGATGTATCAGGCCGACCCCACGTGGTTCACATCCGCCTTCGTTGCCGGATGCATCCTTCTGGTCTATTCGATCTGGGCTGTGACGACCATTGAATCGCTCGTGGTTGCCACCGAGACGTGGACCCATCGCATCATTGGCTTCATTCAGATGTCGGCCATTATCGTTGCCGCCCTCTCTCTGGGTCACGGCAAGGGTTTACAGGATGCGTGGGGCTTTGCCGCGCTCTCGGTCGCCCTGGGTTGCGCCGCTGTTTTCACGGGGTTGCACCGCAACTCGTGGAACACCACGACGACGCACACCCGTCGCCGCGTCATTCTGTTGTCGCTGGCCGCGGTGATCTTTTTCATCGGCGCATGGATTTCCCCGGACGCCACCTTGGGGGGAGTAGAAGTACTGCTGTTTGTCTTCTTCCTCGGGGCCGCTGCTACCGTCGCGGGAGCACTCACGCTCATTCCTCAGATGGTGGAAAGCTCGAGCGCGGTCCGCGGTCACGTTGTTCAGGAGCGTTTCGGCCTCATCCTGCTGATTGTGTTGGGCGACTCGTTTCTTCTCCTGCTCACGAGCGTTGGGGCGGAAAGAACAATTCCTCAGCCGCTCTACTTCGTTGCATCGATTCTGTTGGTCTTTGCGATCTGGACTCTGTACTTTCCCGCGCTGGCATCGAGCGAACTCGCCAGCAAACTGGGTCGGTCCTTCGCCCGCATCGGGGCACACTTTTTGCTCGTGCTCAGCAGCACGGTCGCCATTGTTGCCTGCACATCCCTCGCAAAGTCCACGCTCGCGCAGGTGCTTGAGTTGAGCGACGAAGGCTCATGGACTGCTCTGCCCATCGCCAGTATCGCGGCATCTTTTCTGTGGTTGACGCTGCTCCGGGATAACCGAATGTCACCGGCCGCCATCGTTCATCTCGTCAGTTTTGTCGTGCTCTTCGTGCTCGCGATGCTCGCGATTCCCGCATCTAACATGCAGGCCTACTGGCTGTTGCTTATCGCTGTGGGCGTTCTGGTGATCGAGGCGGTGCTCTCGCTCGTCGTGTCTCCGCCCGTACGCCAATAGACACACCTGAGGACACGTTCAGGCCGGTGCAGGCGCGCCCGGGGATGTGTCATTTGTTGTCCGAGTTTGGGTTTAGGCTCGCCCTAAGCGCTGTTGCGAATCACTGCACAGCCGTGACACAGCTGGCATAAGGAGGACACGTGACGCGCATTGGTGAGAGCGCCGAAATGCTCAAGTGTTCCTTCTGTGGCAAGAGCCAGAAGCAGGTCCAGCAGCTGATTGCCGGCCCCGGGGTCTACATTTGCGATGAGTGCGTAGAGCTCTGCAACGAGATCATCGAGGAACGTCTGGCTGAGGCCAAAGAGACCGAGACCGAAGATTTCGAACTACCCAAGCCCAAAGAGATTTTTGCGTTCCTCGATGAATACGTCATCGGCCAAGAACCGGCTAAGCGTGCACTCTCGGTGGCCGTCTACAACCACTACAAGCGTGTGCGTGCCGCCGCTGCCATTGCACCCGCCGACGTGAAAGCCGACGAGATCGAGATTGCCAAGAGCAATATTCTCCTGATCGGCCCCACGGGTTGCGGCAAGACCTACCTGGCGCAGACACTCGCCCGCCGGCTGAACGTGCCATTTGCCGTGGCCGACGCCACGGCCCTCACCGAAGCCGGCTATGTGGGCGAAGATGTCGAGAACATCCTGCTCAAGCTGCTGCAGGCCGCCGACTTCGACGTCGCCCGCGCCGAGACCGGCATCATCTACATCGACGAGATTGACAAGATTTCACGTAAAGCCGAAAACCCGTCGATTACCCGCGATGTATCGGGCGAAGGCGTGCAGCAGGCTCTGCTCAAGATTCTCGAGGGAACCGTTGCGTCGGTGCCACCGCAGGGCGGCCGCAAGCACCCGCATCAGGAGTTCATTCAGATTGACACCACGAACGTGCTGTTCATCGTTGCTGGCGCCTTCGCAGGCCTCGACGAGATTGTGTCGCAGCGTGTGGGCAAGAAGGGCATCGGCTTTGGCTCGCCCCTGCACAGCAAAGACGATTCCCGCGACCTCTACATGGAGGTCTTGCCCGAAGACCTGCACAAGTTTGGTCTGATTCCCGAGTTCATCGGCCGTCTTCCCGTGGTGGCATCTGTCTCGCCGCTCGATCGCGATGCGCTCATGGAGATCCTCACTGTTCCCAAAAACGCACTCGTCAAGCAGTATCAGCGCATGTTCGCCCTCGACAACGTCGAGCTCGATTTTGAGACGGATGCGCTCGAAGCAATCGCCGATCTCGCGGTCACGCGTCAGACCGGTGCCCGCGGATTGCGCGCCATCATGGAAGACGTGCTGGGGCCCATCATGTTTGAGGTGCCCTCAACCGAGACCATCGCCAAGGTGATTGTCACGCTCGATGCCGTGGTCAACAATGCTGCGCCCACCATGATTACGCGCAAGGCCGCCGCCAAGAACGACACCCTGCCGCAGGCCGAGTCGGCCTAGTTTCCTGCGCCTCGAGCCTTGCTGCTGGCCGGGTGCTTACGCCGAGAGCGCGGTACTCGCGCTACCGGCCACCCACATCTGCAGACCGTTGCTCCAATAGACCAGCCCGAGTTCACTGACCTGAGTGCGATTGGGGCTCTGAAGCGAGAAGCCCACTTCAGTGGTGAGCAGGCCACTGAGCACGATTCCGCTGATGAGTTCCTTCGTCACCTCGTGTGCGCGCCACCCCGGGGCATAGATCTTCGAAAAGTTGGGGTGGTCGGGATCTCCCGGCGTGGGTGGAATGAAACCGAGAAAGGTCAGGGAAGAACTCGCCCGAGGGTTTGCGGCAATCAGGGCCGGGCCGAAACCCACCTCGGCAGTGAGGCGCCCATCGCGTTCGTGAAAGACCTGCAAGTAGGGCCCGCTGACGGGGTGCGAATAGCCCCACTCATCAATACCAAAACTCATAAAGTCGGCCACGGCGAAGGTTTTGAGCGGGAGCCGCTCGATGACGTGTGCAATGGATCTGGCGATGGGCAACCACTCTCCGGCGAGAATGGGATTTTCGAACGGTGCTTTTCGTTTCATGTTGTCCCTCCATTCGCACACTACGCGGGGCGGAGGACAGTAAAACGGGAAGAAACTACTCGGGCGCGGGTGCCAGTTCAATAGACGTGACGGCCACCTCGGAACCTTCGACAATGTCGAGCGTGTGGATACGGCCCACGGCCTTGAGGTCGTCCGCTGCAGCCTCGAGCCAGGCCTGAGCAGTTGCCGGCGCGGCAATCGCGCAGGAGGTGACTTCGGTTTTTTGTGAGGCCTTAGCGTCGGTCTTGGCGCGGCGAATACCGATCAAAGCAGCCGAGGCGGTGGTCAGCACACCGGTGTCGCCACCCTCGGGGAGCTCATCCACAATCGGCCAAGCTGCGCGGTGCACCGACCCTGACGCAAACCACGACCACGTCTCCTCTGTGGCAAACGGCAGCACCGGAGCAAACAGGCGCAACAGAACCGTAAGGGCTATCCGCAGGGCAGCGGCGGCCGAACTTTGGTCGGGGTTTGCGGCGTCGTACGCACGCTCCTTGACCAGCTCGAGGTAGTCATCGGTGAAGTTCCAGAAGAACGACTCGGTGACTTCCATCGCCTTGGCGTGATCGTAGGCGTCGAGTGCTGCGGTGGCATCGGTCACGACGCCGCGCAGGGTGGCGAGCATCGACAGGTCAACGGGGTTGGTCACGGCTGCCCGAAGGTCGCCCGCGGGAACTTCGAAACCGAGAATGAACTTGGACGCGTTGAGCACTTTGATGGCGAGGCGGCGACCAATCTTGATTTGGGTGGGGTTCTGGGGGTCGAAGGCGGCATCCGTGCCGAGTCGACTCGAGGCGGCCCAGTAGCGCACCGCGTCGGATCCGTGCTGTTCGAGCATGTCGCTCGGGGTCACCACGTTGCCCTTGGACTTCGACATCTTCTTGCGATCGGGGTCCACGATGAAGCCCGAGATGGCGGCGTTGCGCCAGGGCATCTCGCCCGACTCGAGAACGGCCCGAAGCATGGTGGAGAACAGCCAGGTGCGGATGATGTCCTGGCCCTGAGGACGCAGATCAAACGGCCACACGAGGTTCCAGAGTTCGGTGTCGCGTTCCCAACCGCCGGCAAGTTGAGGCGTGAGAGAGCTGGTGGCCCACGTGTCCATCACGTCGACTTCGCCGATGAAGCCGTTTGCCGCACCCCGCTGTTCCTCGGTGTAGCCCTCGGGCACATCACTTGAGGGGTCAACAGGCAGTTGTCCGTCACGTGCCACGAGCGGTTGGTCGAAGACCGGGTTGCCGTCGGCATCGAGCGGGTACCAGACGGGAATCGGCACACCAAAGAACCGCTGGCGCGAAATGAGCCAGTCTCCGGCGAGTCCGCCGACCCAGTTTTCGTAGCGCACGCGCATGAAGTCGGGGTGCCAGGTGAGCTCCTTGCCGAACTCCAGCAGTTGACCGCGCAGTTTTTCGTCGCGGGCACCGTTGATCACGTACCACTGACGCGTGGACACAATCTCGAGTGGCTTGTCGCCCTTCTCGAAGAACTTCACGGGGTGCGTGATGGGCTTCGGGTCGCCCTCCATTTCGCCCGACTCGCGCAGGAGGGCCACCATGGCCTCTTTGGCCGAGAAGATGGTCTTGCCGGCGATTTCGGCAAACGCGGCCTTGCCCGCATCGCTCGTAATCACGTCGGGAGCGTCACTCAGAATGCGACCGTCGAATCCGATGATGGCGCGATTGGGCAGGTCGAGCTCGCGCCACCAGATCACGTCGGTGACGTCACCAAACGTACAGATCATGGCGATGCCCGACCCCTTGTCGGGCTGAGCGAGGTGGTGAGCCAGAATCGGCACCTCGACGCCGAAAATCGGGGTGGTGACGTGTGAGCCGAAGAGCGGCTTGTAGCGCTCGTCCTCCGGATGCGCCACGAGGGCCACGCACGCCGCGAGCAGTTCGGGACGTGTGGTCTCGATGAAGATGTCGTCGCCACCTGAGCGGTGGAAGGCGAGGCGGTGGTAGGCGCCCGGCATGTCCTTGTCTTCGAGTTCGGCCTGAGCCACCGCCGTGCGGAAAGTCACATCCCACAGTGTGGGCGCCATGGCCTGGTAAGCCTCGCCGCGCTCGATGTTGCGCACGAACGCCAGCTGCGACGACCGAATCGAATCGCTGCCGATGGTGCGGTAGGTCTGGTTCCAGTCGACCGAGAGGCCGAGGGTGCGCCACAGCGCCTCGAACTGCTTCTCGTCTTCGACGGTCAGCTTCTCGCACAGCTCGATGAAATTGCGGCGGCTGATGGGAATCTGATCCGCGGCCTTAGTGCTCTTGTTGTCGCCACCCTCAAACGGCGGAGTGAATCCGGCCTCGTAGGGCAGTGACGGGTCGCACCGCACGCCGTAGTAGTTCTGCACGCGTCGCTCGGTGGGCAGGCCGTTGTCGTCCCAGCCCATGGGATAGAAGACCTCTTTGCCGCACATGCGCTGGTAACGCGCCATCACGTCGGTGTGCGTGTAGCTGAACACGTGCCCCACGTGCAGCGAACCCGAGGCCGTGGGCGGTGGGGTGTCGATGGAGAAGATACTGGCGCGGGTTTGTCCCTCGCGCTCGAATCGATACGTGCCCGCTGAATCCCACGTGGCGGTCCACTTGTCTTCGAGGCCCTCGAGGGCGGGTTTCTCGGGAACGCCGGCAGAATTGCTCGTCATGATGAACCTCGAATTTCTATGAGCGGCACCGCGTCGTTTACCGGCTGCGCCGGCGAGTGTGCCTCAGATGTGGGTGCCTCGAGTTTACCGCCTGACGTATTAGGCTGATGCATAGAGACAGTGATCCGGCAATCACCGGGGAGTCTTCGGAAGAAATTTGCCGAGTGAACCCGTTCACATCGACGAAGAGTAGAACCGAACGGGTCTGGCCCGTGACAGCCAAAGAACAAGAGGGTCTCGCTTGCGAGATCAAGCTCAGGTGGTACCGCGCGACGATCTCGAAAATCGGGAGAATCGCGTCCTGGCGAAGTAGATGAACCATCCTTCGTTTCAGGAGAAACCCGTGACCTATCCCAAGTCGGCCAAGAATGTGGCTTCGACAGGCTCAGCAGGCGAGCCCGCGAACTCCGAAGTGGTGCCCTCGCCGTCGTTTCCCGCCATCGAAGAGCAAGTGCT
>CAIVOR010000201.1 GCA_903907615.1 uncultured Microbacteriaceae bacterium
CCCACTCGCCGAGTTCAGCATGCGGTTCTTGCGCGATCACCGAATCGAGCGCGCGCGCCACAAACGCGGCACCGTTGAAAACGGGCAACACCACGTCGACGCTCACCTGGCCGCTCATGCGGTCACGTCCTCGAGCATGTTCTCAAGCAGGCGCGTCATCGCATCCAGCGGCATTCGACCCGCGGTGAAGAGCGGCGCGCTGCGCGTCAGTGCGGACACGCGCTCGAGCACCTCGCGCTCATAAAAGGGAAACTGCGCCACGGTGTTGGGCGCGATAGCGAGCAGTCCGGCACCGGCAGCCAAGGGCTCGGGATGTGCGGGTCCGCCCGGTTGCAGAACGAGCGTGGCCATGTGGGTGACGGGTTCGGCCGCAAACTGAGCTCGCGTGGCGCCGACAAGAAAGTGGATGTCCTTCTCGGCTTCGTCATCCCACAGGCTGATCGACGTTTCGGGTGGCGAGACGGGCAGGGCATCGGGGCGAAGTTTGAGAGTGGCGTAGGTGCTCCAGAGCTGGGTGGCTGAAGCGTTTGTGGCGGCCCCCGGCGAATACTCCACCACGTTGTCGGCAAGGAAGGCCCAGCCTTCGGCAATGCACTGCCGTACGAGGGTGGTTTTGCCGCTCGTGCCCACACCACAGATCAACAGGCCGCGACCCTCTCGCGCCACGGCAGCTGCGTGCACCAGCACGTTGCCGTCGGCAATCGCCGCCCAATGCATCAGGGTGCGGGCAAACTCGGCAACCTGTCGTGGCGCGAGCGCGGTGCGCGAGAACGCGAGTGCCTGCCGCGACTCCAGGTGGAAGGCCAGCATCGCCGAGAGGTCGTCTTCGAGGCAGATGAGCCAGGGCGACGCCTCGCTCGTGCCGTCGCGCTTCACATCGGAAGTTGCCTCGGCACCGTACCCGCCATCATCATTGGCCCACGCGGTGATGGCGCCATAGGGTCCGCGCCGCAGGTGGCCCGTGTCGGGAAGGTCGGCAATTGAGGCGTCATCCAGATAGTGCAGACCAACGCGCGGCAGGTGCGTGTGCGAGGAGTCTGGCCCGTCAAGCCCGTCAAGCCCGTCAAGCCTGTCAATCCGGTCGAGCGGCGCGAGGTCAGTGAGCTGCTGCACCGTCTCCGCAGACCCCGACACCCGCAGCACGCGCGCGCCCAGCCGAAAATCCACACCGTCGTTCAGTGTTTCCGCCTGGGGCAAGTGAGCATCCAGCCACGCGTGCAGTTCCTCAGTCACGGGCGGCCGGCCACCCCTTGTCGGGGTCGACTTCGTGAATCGGGTCAAGCCCGAGAATGTCTTCGAGGTCCGAGAAGCTTTCGAGCGTGAAGCCCGCGAACGTCCACGGCGAGACGCTTCCGGCGAGAGTTTCGACTTCGGGAGCCTCCACAATCAGATCTTCGGCCACAAGTGCCGCAATCATGTTGTCGATGCTGGCCTCCAACTCCGACGCGTTGCTGGCCGACGCCACACACGCCTCGCGCGAACCGCTGGTCAGAAGGGCGTTCCAGGCCAGTGACGATGCCGCATCCAGCCGAAAGTAGCGGCCACTCACGAGGTTGATAATCACGGTGTCGTCGGCACTGGCATCAAACACCACCGCGGGAGAATTCACTCGAAACCACGTGCTCATGCGTGCTCTTCCCATCGTGAATAAACGGCCTGCAAAGCCAGCCTATGGGGCGTGGGGCCGTAATCGGACTCTACGAAAGCGGTGCCGTTAGTCGAGAGTGTCAGCCATTCTGGCGCGTTGGCCGGGTCGGCTAACTCGCGCAGTGCCGTCACCCAGTCGGATGTTGTGTCGGCAACGCGCACGCCGGCAAATTCGCCCGCAATGTGCGTGTGTCCCTGCACGCCGAACGACGTCGAGATGGTGGGCAGACCGTGCGCGAGGTAGTCGAGGGTCTTGCGCTTCTGGCCCGCACCAAAGCGCAGGGGCGAGAGCCCTACAAGTGAGGTGCTCATCAGGTCGTCGACCTCGCGCGTCGACAGGCGCCCGGCAAAGCGCACGTTGGCCAGGCTGGGGTTGGCCGGGTTGGCTTCCGGCTGTGTAGTGCCACCGCCCGCCGCCCCGCGCAGTTCCGCAATCGTGGCCTCACTCCAGTCGCCAATGATCACGAGTTCGTCATAAAGATCGCGCGCGCGCGGCCAGATGCCGCCCAGCAGCCAGGCCAGGCCATCGCGATTGGGTTCGTGTCGCTCGCCACCGATAAACACGGCTCGCCCCACCGTGTCGGCCAGCGCGGCGTGAGGCACGGTCTCAATGGCAAACCACGGGAGGCGCTCCACGATGGCCTGAGGGTGACGCACCCGCACCTCACGCACCTCCACCTCGGTGGGCAACAGCGTGAGGTCGGCATGCGCGAAGCAGAAGTCTTCAACGAGCCGCATGGCGCGGGCGCGCTGGACGTTTGGCGGCCCGGCGTTCAAAAGCGTCGACACCGGCGCTGCGTCCGCTTCATCCAAACGACCGGTCTCGGCCAGCCGAGTCGCGTGAATGTCGTGCGCAAAGTAAACGAGTGGCACGCCGAGCGACTGCAGCACCGAATAGCCCCTAGCAAAGAGTCCCGGCCGACTCACCACCACAACGTCTGGCCGCCAGGCAGCCAGCGCATCAAGAGCTCCCACCTCCGACTCGTCCACAACGAGCACCTCGTGACCCAGGGCGCGCGTTGCCTCAATGAGGTCGAACACCGCGCGAGAGCCGGCGTCGCCATACGCATCGATGGGCCCGGCTTCGCAGACGGCAATTCTCATCCAGCGGTTAGTTTGTGCCGGGCGCGCGACTGACGCAGGGCCAACAGCGACGCCACCCACAAGGGCACCACGGCAAAAATCGCCACAAGCAGCATCGACTGCGCAATCATCAGGGGCTCGCCGGTGAGCGGTGTGCCCTCGCCATACGTGGTGTTGATCAGCGGGATCATCACAATCGCCAGCGGGAACGTGCCATAGAGCAGCGCACCCATCAGCGCGAATCCTCGCGGTTTGGGTGCTTCGATGTGCGCGACGACGGGCTTGCGCGCGAGCATCCACTGGATGATCAGCAGGAACACCAGCGTCTCGAAGAACCAGCCGAAGAAGTTGTGAATGGGAATGCCAAAGTAGGGACCGTCTTCTCGCCAGATCCATTGACCCAGCACGGTGGCGTGCCACGGGTCGCTGGCAAAGTCGAGCAGGGACATGCCAAACGCGGCCATGGCCGCCACCCACACGGCGCGCCATCCGCCCACCGCACGCGTGATGGATCCGCTCACGGCTCGGGCCAGCATCAGGCTGGCGTAGGCCATGGCAAAGTACTGCATCATCACCAGCGGCGGCACGCCGAGCACGAGCGGGCCGAGCGGGCCATCGGGGTAGTAGTAGTTGCCAAAGACCAGGCCGGTGGCCACGCCCAGCGCCTCGCCAAAGAAGCTCACAATCACCACGACCGCGAAGCTCAGCCACGCCGTGGCCGCGCCGGCCCACCGACTAAAGTGCCACAGCGAAAACGCCACAGGCACGAGGCCAATCAGTAGCGAGAACGACCCGTGCACGGTGGCCGGCACAAAAGCCGCGCCAAACGATACCGCGAGCAGAATCCAGAGGCCAATCATCTCGCCGCGTTTCATGCCGTGAGGCAGCGAAGATGCGGATACGGATGCGGTGGGTGATGACGAAATCGCGTCGTGAGAGGTCATGAGGACAAATCTAGCCAGTTGCCTGGCCATTCGGGCAGATTATTGCGTGGCGCATCCGTTGCTTTCCCACAGGTAGGGGTCCGTCACGAATACGGGCGACTCCTCGCCGGCTTCGAGTTTCGCAAAGGATGTGGTGGCGGTTGCGGTCCATTCGCTGTCGTAATCAGAAACCGTGTAGGTCACGGTGTCGCCGACGATACGCCAGCC
>CAIVOR010000202.1 GCA_903907615.1 uncultured Microbacteriaceae bacterium
GAAATTCGTCGTGGCACCCTCGCCGAGCTCGCCGACTGGGCGACCGAGGGCGTTCGCGGCGAGATCGTGATTGTCGTGGCTGGGGCAGAACCGGCATCCGTGTCGCTCGATGCGGCGCTCGATCAGGTGATCGAGCTCACAGCATCGGGATTGCGACTCAAGGAAGCCTGCGCACAGGTTGCCGACGCCACGGGACATTCGGCGCGCGGGCTGTATCAGGGAGCGCTCGCCCGCAAGTAGCGAGGCGGGCATTCGTGAACCGGCAATCGCCGAGCATCCGGGCAAATTAGGATGGACGGTATGGCTGAGGGTTCGCGTTTCTATGTGACCACGCCCATCTTCTATGTGAACGACGTGCCACACATCGGTCACGCCTACACGGAGGTTGCGGCGGACGTCCTCGCGCGCTGGCACCGCCAGTCGGGCGATGACACGTGGCTGCTGACGGGAACAGACGAGCACGGTCAGAAGATTCTGCGAACGGCCACGGCAAACGGCGCCACTCCGCAGGAGTGGGCCGACCGCCTGGTGGAGTCCGCTTGGAAGCCCCTGCTCGACACCATCAACATCGCCAACGATGACTTCATCCGCACCACCGAAGCGCGGCACGAAAACAACGTGCAGAAATTCCTCACCACGCTCTACGACAAGGGCTACATCTATACCGGCGAGTACGAGGGTGCCTACTGCGTGGGCTGCGAGGAGTACAAGCAGGCCGCGGACCTCATCGACGGCACGGGCGAAGACGCGGGCCAGCAGGTGTGTGCGATTCACTCCAAGCCCGTCGAGATTTTGCACGAGAAGAACTACTTCTTCCGCATGAGTGATTTCACGCAACCCCTGCTCGACCTGTACGAGGCCAACCCGGAGTTCATTCAGCCCGAGTCGGCTCGCAACGAGGTCATCGCGTTCGTGCGTCAGGGACTCGAAGACCTCTCTATCTCGCGCTCCACGTTCGATTGGGGCATCAAGCTTCCCTGGGACGACACTCACGTGGTCTACGTCTGGTTTGATGCACTACTCAACTACATCACCGCCATTGGTTACGGCGAAGACCAGGCCAACTTTGATCGCCGCTGGCCGGCCCTGCACATCGTGGGCAAAGACATCCTGCGCTTTCACGCGGTGATTTGGCCCGCCATGCTTATGGCCGCCGGCCTCCCGGTTCCGGCGGGAATCTTCGGCCACGGCTGGTTGCTGGTGGGCGGCGAGAAGATGTCCAAGTCGAAACTCACGGGTATCGCGCCGAATGAGATCACCGACACGTTCGGCTCGGATGCTTTCCGCTACTACTTCACGAGTGCCATTACGTTTGGCCAAGACGGCTCGTTCAGTTGGGAAGACCTCTCGGCGCGCTACGAGTCTGAATTGGCCAACGGCTTCGGCAACTTGGCCTCGCGTTCGCTCGCCATGATCACCCGGTACTTCGAGGGTCAGGTCCCCACCGAGGGGGCGGTGACTCCGGCCGATGCCGCCATCCACGATGTTGTTGCGGCTGCCGTGAGTCAGGCCGACGACGCCATCTCTCGCGTTGCCGTGCACGAGGCTGTGTCGAACATCTGGACAATTGTGGATGCCCTCAACGGGTACATCACCGAGCAGGAGCCGTGGGCGCTCGCCAAGGACCCGGCTAACGCCGATCGCCTGTCGACAGTTCTGTATACCTGCGCCGAGGGTCTGCGCGCCCTGGCCGTGCTGCTCTCACCGGTCATGCCCGAGTCGACTCACAAGCTATGGGTGGCACTCGGCGCCGACACAGTGCTGGGATCTTTGACGGCTCAACCGGTGCGTGCGGCCGGCTCGTGGGGCCAGCTCCCTTCGGGAACACCCGTGGGTGCGCTCGAGCCGTTGTTCCCGCGCATCGAATCCGCCGAGTAGGTCACCCGTGACTGCCGAGCAAGAACAGCGCCGCCGTGCCGAAGACGGAGCCGGCACCAAGCGCGACCTCGAGTTTCCCCCCCGCACCCGACGCACTGCCGTTCCCCGTTTACGACAACCACACGCACTTCGACATCGCCGACGGTGACACCGCCGTGAGTGTGGCCGAGCAGTTGGAGAAGGCGGCTC
>CAIVOR010000203.1 GCA_903907615.1 uncultured Microbacteriaceae bacterium
ATGATGGACACCGACACCGAGGCGCCCGGTGACGCGCCGAGGAGACCCGCGATGGAGCCGTCAGCGCTTGAGACGACCTCAGTGCCAAACTGCAGCACCCCGCCCTTGTGGGGGTCCTTCTTCATGACCTGAACGCGCTGGCCAGCCTTGATGAGATGCCAGTCTTCGGGCTTCGCGTCGGGCATGAATTCACGGAGAGCATCGAGCTTCTTGGTGGGGCCGGCGAGTACCTCGCCAATGAGGTACTTGAGCAGGTCGAGGTTTGTCACGGCCACGGCCAGCATGGGAATGATGTTGTGGAATCGCACCGAAAGCGGAAGGTCGAACATCGATCCGCTCTTCAAGAAGTTGGGGCTGAACCCGGCGTAGGGACCAAAGAGCAGCGACGCTTCGCCGTCGACCATGCGGGTGTCGAGGTGCGGCACCGACATGGGCGGTGCTCCGACGGCAGCCTTGCCGTACACCTTGGCCTTGTGCTTTGCGACAAGCTTGGGGTTGCTCGTGCGCAGGAATTCGCCTGACACCGGAAAACCACCGAAGCCCTCAATCTCGGGAATGCCCGACTTCTGGAGCAGCGACAGGGCTCCACCGCCGGCCCCGACAAACACGAAACGCGCATCGAACGACGAGGGCGTGTTGCCCACTGTGTTGCGCGTGCGAATTCGCCACAGTCCGTCGCCGCGACGGCGAATCGATTTCACCTCGGTCTCCATAGCCAGCTCAGCCCCGCTGCTGGTGAGCACGCTGAGGAGCTGGCGTGTGAGAGCTCCATAGTCCACATCCGTACCCGACACGATGCGTGTTGCGGCAACGGGCTGGTTGCCCGAGCGTCCTTTCATGATGAGCGGCGACCACTCGGCGATAACGGCCGGGTCCTCAGAAAACTCAAAGCCGGCAAACAGCGGCTCGTTCTTGAGTACCTCCGTGCGACGGCGAAGGTAATCCACGTTCTTCTGGCCCCACACAAATGTCATGTGTGGTGTGGAGTTGATAAAAGTCGTGGGGTTGCCGAGCATCTTTGTGTCAACGAGGTGGCCCCAGAACTGGCGCGACACCTGGAACTGCTCATTGATGACGATGGCCTTGGAGGGCTCAACCGAGCCGTCGGCCGCCTCGGGCATGTAGTTCAGCTCACAGAGGCCGGCATGGCCGGTGCCGGCGTTGTTCCAGGGACTCGAGCTTTCCTGAGCAACGTCAGACAGCTTCTCAACGATGCGGATTGTCCATCCGGGCTGCAGTTGCTTGAGGAGAACGCCCAGCGTGGCGCTCATGATTCCGCCGCCGATGAGGGCAACGTCTACTGGCTTCGAAGTCACCGTGTTAGTTTACGCGCGCAACGCACCGGGGCGCGTTTTCGGGGCTACCGCCCATCGGGAATCCCGGTCCGCTAAAGTCGCGTGGCCGCAATAATCTCGGCAATCTGAACCGCATTGAGTGCGGCACCCTTGCGCAGGTTGTCGTTGCTGAGGAAGAAAGCGAGACCGCGACCGTCGTCGACGGTCTCGTCCTGACGGAATCGGCCCACGAACGTGGGGTCGGCACCCGCGGCCTGCAGCGGTGTGGGCACCTCTTCGAGCATGACACCCGGGGCAGTGGCCAGCACGGCACGCGCCTCGTCCGGTGTGATGGGTCGGTCAAATTCTGCATTGATGCTCAGGCTGTGACCGGTAAAAACCGGCAC
>CAIVOR010000204.1 GCA_903907615.1 uncultured Microbacteriaceae bacterium
AACGCCGACGGTGTTGTTGGGGTTGCTTTTTTGGCTGATCATTCGTTCAATCATCCGTGCCGACCGCACAGAGCGACGTGTCTACGCCCGCATGGAAGTCAAAGAACGTGAGCGCCGCGGCCTGCCGCCGCGAGCCGCTGAATAGGTCGTCATGGACGCCGGCTCGGTAACTTTTTGGACCACCGTGGTGGTGCTCGGTGTCGACTTTGTCGTTCGTATTGCCGCGCTCATTGTCGTCCCACGCAATCGTCGACCAGGGTCGGCCATGGCCTGGTTGCTCGCCATCTTCTTTATTCCGTATGCCGGCATCATTCTGTTCTTGCTGATCGGCAGCCCACGTCTGGGGCGCAAGCGTCGTCGTAAGCAACGCGAAATCAACGAGTTCATCTTCAACTCAACCGAGGGACGTGAACTCGTCACCACGGATCGCGCCTGGCCCCAGTGGCTCAAGTCGATCGTGCTGCTCAATCGAAACCTCGGAGCCATGCCGCTCGTGGGTGGCAACGAAGCTCAGATGCACATCGAATATGACGAGACGATTCGGCTCATGTCGGCAGACATCGCCAAGGCCAAACGTTTCGTGCACGCCGAGTTCTACATCTTCACCACTGATGCGGTTACCGAACCGATTTTTGACGCCATGGAAAAGGCCATTGCGCGCGGCGCAGTGGTGCGCGTTCTCCTCGACCACGTTGCCGGACTGCGCACGGTGGGTTACCGTGCAACGCGCCGACGCCTCACCGAGATGGGTGTTCAGTGGCAGCTCATGCTCCCCTTCGCGCCGCTTCAGGGAAAGTACGAGCGACCGGACCTGCGCAACCACCGCAAGCTTCTGGTGGTTGACGGACTCGTGGGATGGATGGGCTCGCAGAATGTCATCGACTCGTCGTATTTGAAGAAGTCGAACCTGCGCCGCGGACTGCACTGGAAAGACGCCATGGTGCGTTTGCGCGGCCCGATTGTTGCCGCGCTCGACGCCATCTTCCTTGCCGACTGGTTCAACGAGACGGACGACTTCTTGCCTCAGCACGAGGTGGCGCGTCCTACCCGTGCGCGCACCACGCAGAATCTCGACTGTCAGCTGGTTCCGAGCGGTCCGGGTTTTGCCAACGAAAACAACCTGCGACTGTTCCTTGCGCTGCTCTACTCGGCGCAGAAGAAGATCATCATCACGTCGCCCTATTTCGTGCCGGACGAATCCTTGTTGTACGCCATCACGTCGGCCTGCCAACGCGGTGTGCGAGTAGAGCTCTTTGTGTCAGAGATTGGCGACCAGGCCCTCGTGTATCACGCGCAGCGCTCGTACTATGAGGCCCTTCTCGAAGCCGGCGTCATCATCTGGCTGTACAAGAAGCCCACCATTTTGCACTCGAAGCACATGAGCATCGATGACGAGGTGGCCGTGATTGGGTCGAGCAACATGGACATGCGTTCGTTCACGCTCAACCTCGAAATCACCATGATGGTGCGCGGCAAGAGTTTTGTGGCGCAGATGCGTGAGGTGGAAGCCAGTTACCGAGCTGACTCTCGCGAGTTGACAATGCAGGAGTGGCGCAAGCAGCCCTTCCTCTCCACCGTTCTCGACGGGCTGGCCCGACTCTCGTCGGCCCTGCAGTAGCTAGCCGCGCGCTCGCAGCCGGACATTCGGCATCTCGGGAGCCGGAATAACGGCGTCATCGCTCACGTGGCCAAAGAGGCCGCGAGCGTTTCCGCCGGCAACGACATCGTCCTGCCACTGCGCCCGCTGGGCCACAATTTCGTCGTGGCTGCGCGCGATGAAGTTCCACCACATCACGAGTTGTTCGCCAAACGGCGTCCCGCCCAGCAGCACGATTCGCGTGTCGGTGGCACCCGCCTCGACATGTAGTTGCGCGAGGCCGGGTTCGAGATAAAGCAGATGATCGTGGTCCACGGGCTGGTCGTTGATGACCGGTGCCCCCTGATCCACGAGAATTCCGTGTTC
>CAIVOR010000205.1 GCA_903907615.1 uncultured Microbacteriaceae bacterium
ACCCTCTCAGGCCGGCTACCCGTCGTCGCCTTGGTGAGCCTTTACCTCACCAACTAGCTGATAGGCCGCGAGACGATCCTTGACCGAAATTCTTTCCACCTCCAGAAGATGCCTTCAGAGGTCATATCCGGTATTAGCTACAGTTTCCCGCAGTTATCCCAGAGTCAAGGGCACGTTTCTCACGTGTTACTCACCCGTTCGCCACTAATCCACCAGAGCAAGCTCCGGCTTCATCGTTCGACTTGCATGTGTTAAGCACGCCGCCAGCGTTCGTCCTGAGCCAGGATCAAACTCTCCGTAAAAGAATGACGCCACGAGCAAGCTCGTGACACATCTAATAGCGACAACTTCTCGGAATGGAGAAGAAGTCGCGAGTTCGAAACTGACAAAACAGAACACGTCAATTGCTGACGAGTTTTGTTGTCCAATTTATTTATTCCAAAGGAATCTCATTTGCAGGCTCTCGAAAGAGACCTGCAGACGAGGTTTTTGGCATTTGACAATGTGCACGCTGTTGAGTTCTCAAGGATCGGACGCTCCTGATTAGGACCCTCGCGGGTCGAATTCAGAGCAACTGTCCTAACATACCAAAAAGCAGGCGCTTCATCAAATCTAGGACGCGGTGAGAAACCGCGTAATTCCCATGATTATCCGGGCCGCCATTGGCACGTGAGTGCTTCCTGTTTCACCACACTGCGGTTACCCGATTGTGGCGAGGAAGATGTGCCACTTGAGGCGGAATTCTTATCGAATCACGCGCCTGTGGGGCAGTAGGTTAAACCTAGTCTGCCGACGGGGGTTAGCGCAAATCAGGGCATATACCCGGCGCGTCAGCGGTTACTGAACCGCTGTTGCTGGAGGCGCACCGAGTCGGGCAGCAGCGTCCATGGAGGAGTGAGCAGAGCGGTGTCCGGGTTGCCCGCAATCAGCCTCAGAGGCAGGGTACCAGCCCAGACGGAGTGATCCTCGCCGTCGTCGGGGGTCTCTTCCACTCCCCCGTCCAGAATCTTGAGGCTCGCCTCGGCGAGTGACACTCGCAACGCCATGGTGGCGGCGAGCTCCTTGGGCGTTGAGGGCCTCACCTCGGCCACGCGACCGGGCATGAGGTGCTCGGCCATGATGTCGAACGCGCGCACCTTATCGTCGCCTTCGAGTTTTTCGGCCGCGCCAAAGATCACGATGCTGCGATACTGCACCGCGCTGTCATACGTGGAACGGGCGTAAACAAAGCCGTCGAGCGACGTGATGCTGATGCACAGCGGACGTCCGTCGCCCATGTCGCGATAGAACGCAGAGCCGGTGGACCCGTGGATGTAGAGGTAGTCGTCGTCGAAGCCATAGCCCGTCGGCAGAACCATGGGTTCGCCGTCGCGAACGAAGCCGACGTGGGCAACGACGTGCGACGCCAGCGTCCGCTGAAACTTCTCGCGGTCGTGGCTCGCCAACTCGCGGTAGCGGGTGGGCGTGAGCCGCGGGGTGTTGGGCAGGTCGGTCATCTAGCCATTGTGGCGGAGATTGGCTGGTTAGTGCAGGTTTCGATACGCGACTGCGTCGCTACTCAACCAGCGACGGGTGCGGTTTCGATACGCGTGGTTTCGATACGCGACTGCGTCGCTACTCAACCAGCGACAAGTGCGGTTTCGATACGCGTGGTTTCGATACGCATGGTTTCGATACGCGACTGCGTCGCTACTCAACCAGCGACGAGTTACCCGGCGATGAAGATGCCGGCGAGGGTTTTCTTGCCGCGGCGCAGCACGAGCATGTTGGCGGGGGTGACGTGCGACTCGAGCGTGGCGTCCTCGGCGTCGACCTTGACGTTGTTGATCGAGACACCGCCCTCCTTGATGGAGCGGCGGGCCGCGCTCACGCTGTCGACCAGGCCCGTGTCGACGAGGAGCTGGGTGACGAGTGCGCTGGCCGGGGCCGTGGTGTTGGGGAGCTCGCGCAGCGCGCTCTCGAGGGTGACGGCATCCAGCGCGGCGATGTCGCCTTGGCCAAAGAGTGCTTCGGCCGCGGCGATGGCGGCCTCGGTGGCGGGCACACCGTGCACCAGCGAGGTGACCTCGAACGCGAGACGGCGCTGTGCGGCACGACGGAACGGTTCGTCGGCCACGGCCTGTGCGAGGGCATCCATCTCGGCGCGGGTGAGGAACGTGAAGACCTTGAGGCGGTCGATGACATCGGCATCGTCGGTGTTGAGCCAGAACTGGTAGAACGCGTAGGGGCTCGTCATGGTGGGGTCGAGCCAAACGGCGTTGCCCTCGCTCTTGCCGAACTTGGTGCCGTCGGAATTGGTGATGAGCGGGGTGCCGATGGCGTGCACGCTCGCACCCTCGGCGCGATGGATGAGGTCGATGCCCGAGGTGAGGTTGCCCCACTGGTCGCTGCCGCCGGTCTGCAGCACGCAGTCGTAGGTGCGCCACAGCTCGAGAAAGTCGAGGCCCTGCAGGATCTGATACGAGAACTCGGCGTAGCTGATGCCGGCATCCGAGTTGAGGCGAGCCGAGACGGCATCCTTCTTGAGCATGGAGCCCACGCGGTAGTACTTGCCAATCTCGCGCAAGAAGTCGATGGCCGACATGGGCTCGGTCCAGTCGAGGTTGTTGACCATTCGAGCCGCGTTATCGCCCTCGAACGAGAGGAAGCGCTCGATCTGGCCACGGAGGTAGCCCACCCACTCGGCCACCGTCTCTTTGGAGTTGAGGATGCGCTCGGCCGTGGGTCGGGGGTCGCCTACG
>CAIVOR010000206.1 GCA_903907615.1 uncultured Microbacteriaceae bacterium
CTGCCGTTCTATCAGGCCGTCATCGGATTTGCCTCGGCCATCGTTTTCCTCAGTCTCCTCGTCTCCATCATCACGAACGTGATTTACGGATCGATTAGCATTTCGCGTCGTGAACTTCGTGTGGCCAAGGGCGCCCGCATCGGCATTGCGATCGCCGCGGCGGCTTACCTCCTGCTTCAGGGAATCAGCCTGTACCTCGACCAATTCCACACGGTGACCGATCAGTCCGGTCTCATGACGGGTGCAACCTATGCAACCGTGAACGCCACAATCCCGGGTCTGCAAATTCTCGCCATTATCTGCGCGCTGGTGGCACTGCTCTTTGTGGTCACCGCCATCACCGGAAAGTGGCGCCTGCCGCTCGTGGGTACCGCACTGGTGTTGGTCAGCGCGCTGGTATTGGGCGTGGCCTATCCGTGGATCGTGCAGCGCTTTGTGGTCGACCCCAGTGAGCGCAGCCTCGAGCAGCCCTACCTCGAGCGAAACATCGAGATGACGCGTCAGGCGTACGGACTGTCCGACGTCGAAGAGGTTCCTTACAACGCGGTCACGGATGCGACTCCGGGTGCGTTGCGTCAGGACGCGGAGACCACGGCCAACATTCGCATTATCGATCCCGCACTCGTGAGTGCCTCGTTCGCTCAGCTTCAGCAGTTCAAGCAGTACTACACGTTTCCGGCCGAACTCGACGTCGACCGCTACGCCATCGACGGCAAGGTTCAGGACGCCGTAACTGCGGTTCGCGAACTGAACCAGGCCGGCATCGGCGATTCCCAGTCGTGGTACAACAACGTGCTCGTCTACACCCACGGTTACGGCCTGGTCGGCGCCTACGGCACGCAGCGCACGAACGAGGGGCAGCCGGTGTTCTTCGAGGCGGGTATCCCCACTCAGGGTGTGCTCGGAGAGTTCGAGCCACGCGTCTATTTCGGTCAAAACTCCCCGCTGTACTCGATTGTGGGCGGAACCGACGGCGGCAAGGAGATTGAGCTGGATTACCCGTCTCAAGACGAGCAGTCGCAGACCTACACCACCTATGCCGGCGATGGCGGGCCCAAGCTGGGCGACCTTTTCACTCGACTCGTTTATGCCCTGAAGTTTCAGAGCGAGCAGATTATCCTCTCCGACGCCGTGAACTCCGAGTCACAGATTCTGTACGACCGCAATCCCCGCGAGCGCGTGCAGAAGGCAGCGCCGTACCTCACGCTCGACAGTGACCCCTACCCCAGCGTTGTTGATGGCAAGTTGGTGTGGATTGTTGATGGCTATACGACATCGGCTGATTACCCCTACTCGCGCATCGAAAGCCTGGCGGCGGCTATTGCGGACACGCAAACCCCTACGGCGTCGCTCGCGCTGGATAACGTCAACTACATTCGAAACTCGGTCAAGGCCACGGTTGACGCCTACTCGGGCAAGGTCACGCTTTACTCGTGGGATGCCGAGGATCCCATCCTTGCGACGTGGCAGAAGGTCTACCCCAACACGGTCAAGCCCTTGGCGGACATGTCGGCAGATTTGATGAGTCACGTGCGCTACCCCGAAGACCTGTTCAAGGCTCAGCGCGCCATTCTTGGCCAGTACCACGTGACGGATGCGGGCTCCTTCTACTCCCGCGATGACGCGTGGATTACGCCCAGCGATCCCACGGCCGTGGCGGGGCAGACGGTGTTTCAACCGCCGTACTACCTGACCATGCAGACTCCGGGCGCGGCCGCTCCGGCCTTCTCGCTCTACTCCACCTACATTCCGGATGCCACGGGAACCAACAGCCGCAACGTGCTCACGGGCTACCTCGTGGTGGATTCGGATGCCGGCGGAACGGCAGGAAAGGTTGATCCGGAATACGGACGCCTCAAGCTGCTCACCCTGCCCAAGGACGTCACCATCCCCGGTCCGGGCCAAGTGCAGAACAACTTCAACGCCGACCCGGCCGTGTCTAAAGAGCTCAACCTGCTCAGCCAGGGCTCGACCAGTGTGCTCAAGGGTAACCTGCTCACCCTGCCAGTGGGCGGCGGGCTCCTCTACGTGCAGCCGGTCTACGTCAAGTCAACGGGTAACACCAGCTATCCGCTGTTGAAAAAGGTGCTGGTTGCCTTCGGAGACAAGATTGCTTTTGAAGACACCCTGACGGGCGCACTCGACGCACTCTTTGGTGGCAACGCCGGAATTGACGGCACGCCGGGTGTCGACCAGCCCGCGAATCCGGGAGCTCAGACACCGACTCCGGCACCGAGCCCGACCTCCGGTAGCAGCACCAATGCCGCTCTCGATCAGGCGTTGCGTGACGCGTCGGCCGCAATCTCGGCCCGTGAAGCCGCTCGAATCGCGGGGGACTGGGCCGCTTACGGTGTGGCCGACCAGCAACTCGTTGACGCGCTCAATCGGGCCCTGGCGGCATCGGGTGGCTAGTGCGCGCGCTTCGGTTTAACGCACCCTTTGACGTTGTGGTGGTTGATGCGCCTGACCCGATGATTGTCGACCCGCGCGACGCCATTGTTCGCGTGGCAGCAACGTGCGTCTGCGGCAGTGACCTCTGGCCCTACCGAGGAGACAACCCTCGCGATGCCGGTTCTGCGATTGGGCACGAGTGTGTGGGCGAAGTCGTCGAGGTGGGAAACGACGTCCGTCACATTTCTGTGGGCGATTTTGTGGTGGTGCCGTTCCTCGCGTCCTGCGGCCACTGCCTACTGTGTCGCGAGGGTCAGGTGCAGTCGTGCACGGTCGCGGCCGAGGCAGGCGTGTTCTCCACGCAGGGGGCGCAGGCCGAATATGTGCGCACGCCCCTTGCCGACGGCTCGCTCGTCGTCGTTCCCGGCGGTCGCCCCGCCGAGAACCTTGTGCCGCACCTCCTGGCGCTATCAGATGTGATGGGCACGGGCTATCACGCGGCCGTGTCGGCGCGCGTTCGCCCGGGTGACACGGTTGCCGTGGTGGGCGACGGCGCCGTTGGCCTGTCGGGCGTCCTGGCGGCACGTCTGCTCGGCGCCGAACGCATCATTGCACTGAGTCGCCACGCGGATCGCCAAGCGCTCGCACAATCATTCGGCGCAACGCACATCGTGCCCGAGCGGGGGGAAGATGCCGTTGCCGCGGTGCGCGAGATTACCGACGGTGTGGGGGCCGATGCGGTGCTGGAGTGTGTGGGTACCGAGGAGTCGATGGCCACGGCCTTCGATGCTGCCCGCCCTGGAGCAACCGTGGGCTTTGTCGGTGTGCCTCACGGAGTGGTAGCTCCCATCGGCAGAATGTTCCGCCACAACATCGGTTTGGCCGGGGGAGTGGCGCCGACGCGCGTCTATACCCCCGATTTGGTTGCGCGAGTGTTGGCTGGCGAAATTACTCCCGGTGATGTCTTCGATCGAAGGGTCAGCCTGGAGGAGCTTCCCTCCGGCTATGCCGAGATGAACGAGCGACGAGCGATCAAGGTGTGGGCGACGCCCTAGGTTTTTGAGCTCTCTGAACCTCTGCTAATCTAGAAGTACCGACGCGGGGTGGAGCAGCTCGGTAGCTCGCTGGGCTCATAACCCAGAGGTCGTA
>CAIVOR010000207.1 GCA_903907615.1 uncultured Microbacteriaceae bacterium
CGACTACCACCTCGACACACCGGAACTTGCTGCGCTCGTGACGAACTACGCCGTCGATCGCGCGCCCGCCTACGATCAGCGCTGGAGCGACCACACTCCCGTGGTGGTGGATTACACGCTCCCCCTCGCCTAGCCGCAGGACCGTCGCCCGTAAGATTGAGGCATGTCGAAGCCCATCATCCTCAGCGGAATGCAGCCCTCGAGCGATTCCCTGCATCTGGGCAACTACATCGGCGCACTCAGCAATTGGGTGGCCATGCAAGACGAGTTCGACGCCTTCTTCTGCGTCGTCGACCTACACGCCATCACTGTGCCGCAGGATCCGAAGGAACTTCGCGAGCGCACCCGGTCAACGGCGGCGCAGTACATCGCCGCCGGAATCGACCCGGCCAAGAGCACGCTGTTCATTCAGTCGCACGTTCCCGCACACGCACAGTTGGCCTGGGTGCTCAACACCATCACGGGCTTCGGCGAGGCAAGCCGCATGACGCAGTTCAAGGACAAGTCGGCCAAGCAGGGCACCGAGACCTCGAGCGTTGGCCTCTTCACCTATCCCATCCTCATGGCGGCCGACATCCTCGGCTATCAGGCCAACGTGGTTCCCGTGGGAGAAGACCAGCGCCAGCATCTCGAGCTCACGCGCGATTTGGCGATGCGATTCAATTCGCGATTCGGCACGGCCTTCACGGTGCCCGAGGCTCACATCCTCAAAGAAACGGCCAAAATCTTTGACCTGCAGAACCCCGAAGCCAAGATGTCGAAGTCGGCAGAGACGGAAGCTGGCTTGCTGAAGATTCTCGATGACCCGGCTGTGACGGCCAAAAAGGTGATGCGGGCCGTGACGGATGACGACGGTGAGGTGCGCTTCGATCGCGCGGCTAAGCCCGGTGTGGCCAACCTCCTCACGATTTACTCGGTTCTCGCCGGGCGCAGTGTTGACGAGCTCGTGGCCCAGTACGCGGGTGGCGGCTACGGCGCGCTCAAGAAGGACCTCGCCGAGGTGGTCACGGCAAGCTTCGAACCCATTCGCGAACGCACCAACGAGCTTCTTGCCGACCCGGCCGAACTCGACCGCATTTTGGGAGCGGCTGCGGACCGCGCGACCGAAGTGACCAACGCCACCCTGGCCCGCGTCTACGACCTCATTGGCCTGCTGCCTCGAGTGTAGGTCGGTTCCCTGCGTAGGGTGCTTCCGCTGAGCGGTTAGTGCCCAGGTGCGAATTTCAGCGATTTCCCGCCGAGAAATGCTCACAGCAAGTTTCTCTGCCCGGGGAATGATTCTGAGGCTACACTTGTTCTCACTAAGAGCAACGCGCTCCGGGGTCAGTGTAAGTCTGAACCGGCGGTAATAGTCCGCGAACCTTGAGAACCATCCATCCGGATGAACTCTCACAGGCCGAGCTGGTGGAATTCCAGGACCGACGGTTAAAGTCCGGATGGTAGGTAGCGCGTCACAGGTTCGCCTGTGAGAGATGTGTTGTGCACCCTTGGTGTTCAGCCGTCTACCCGGAGTACGTCGCGACAAGAATTCACACTCGCGAAACGGAAACGGCAGATGGCACAGAACCAGTCCACGTCGCCCTTGGGGGCGGAGGCCCTTGAGGGGCTTATGCGGCGTGCGATCGAACTGTCAGAGAACGGTCCGAGCCGCGACGCCAACCCCCAGGTAGGCGCCGTCCTCCTCAATGCTGCCGGCGAGGTTATCGCCGAGGGGTGGCACCGTGGCGCGGGAACTCCCCACGCCGAGATTGACGCGCTGTCTCAGGTCTCGCCCGAACAGGCTCAGGGTGGCACGCTCGTCGTCACTCTCGAACCCTGCAACCACACTGGCCGCACCGGTCCCTGCGCCGTGGCTGTTATCGAGGCGGGCATTTCCCGCCTCGTGTATGCCGCGACAGATCCCGGTCACGCCTCGTCCGGCGGTGCCACGCGACTGCGTGAGGCCGGCGTCGAGGTTTTCGGCGGAGTTCTCGAAGACACCGTGACCGCGCACCAGAACTCGTGGCTCACCGCGGCGCGACTTGGTCGCCCCCACGTCACGGTCAAGTGGGCCATGACGCTCGATGGTCGCGCGGCCGCCGCCGACGGCACCAGCCAGTGGATCTCGGGCACC
>CAIVOR010000208.1 GCA_903907615.1 uncultured Microbacteriaceae bacterium
ATCACGGCGTGGATCGCCCACCAAATTGATGTGATTGTTCGCCGCACCACCTTCCGCCTGAAAAAGGCCGAAGAGCGGATGCACATCCTCCGTGGATACTTGGCCGCACTCGACGCACTTGATGCCGTCATTGCGCTCATTCGGAAGAGCTCCACGGTTGAGGATGCGCGCGACGGACTCATGACGCTGTTGTCGATCGATGAACTTCAGGCGCGCGCCATTCTCGAAATGCAACTGCGCCGACTGGCCGCACTCGAGCGCCAAAAGATCATCGACGAGGCGGCCGAACTTGAGGCGCAGATTACCGACCTCAAGGGCATCTTGGCATCGCCGGAGCGCCAGCGCTCGATTGTGACCGACGAGCTCACCGAAATTGTGGACAAATTCGGCGATGATCGCCGCACGCAGATCATGGCCGGTTACGGCGGTGACATGAACCTTGGAGACCTCATCGCTGAAGAAGAAATGGTTATTACCGTTACGCGCGGCGGATACATCAAGCGCACCCGCAGCGACAACTACCGCTCGCAGCATCGCGGCGGCAAGGGTGTCAAGGGAGCCCAATTGCGGGCCGACGATGTGGTTCAGCACTTCTTTGTCACGACTACGCACCATTGGCTCCTGTTCTTCACCAATACGGGTCGCGTGTTGCGGGTCAAGGCGCACGAAGTCATGGAAACAGGGCGGGACGCCAAGGGACAGCACGTTGCGAACCTACTGGCGCTCAATCCAGACGAAGAAATCCGCCAAATCCTCGACATTCGGGACTATCACGTAGCTAAGTTCCTGGCGCTCGCCACCAAGGGTGGCCTCATCAAGAAAACATCACTCGAGGCCTACGACACCGCCCGCACCGGGGGAATTATTGCAATCAACCTCCGCGAGGGCGACGAACTTGTCTCGGCGTTGCTGATTGACGAAGACACCGATGTCTTGCTCGTGTCACGTAAAGGCATGAGCCTGCGGTTTACCGCGACGGACGAAGCACTTCGTCCCATGGGCCGCTCGACAGCGGGCGTCACTGGCATGAAGTTCCGCGCGGATGACTGGCTCCTCGACGCAGCCGTAGTCACCGATGACAGTTTCGTCTTTGTCGCCACCGAGAAGGGTTACGCAAAGAAGACGGCTACCAGCCAATACCGCTCGCAGCATCGCGGCGGACTGGGTATCAAGGTAGCCAAATTGAGCGAAGAACGTGGAGACCTCGCGGGTGCGATCATCGTGGAAGAGGACGATGAGGTCTTGGTCGTGCTGGAGAGCGGCAAGGTCGTCCGCTCGCCCTCTACCGAGGTTCCTGCCCGCGGCCGCGACACCATGGGAGTGGTGTTCACGCGCTTTGACGACGAAGACCGCATTCTCGCCATCGCCAAGAACTCCGAACGAAACCTGGTTGCCGAAGGCGACGAGGCAGAGTCCGCCGAAGACCCCATCGCAAGTGATGGCTTGAGCACGACGGCGGGCGACGAACAGGCTAGCGTTGATGAATCCACCGAAAGCGCCCCAAACGAGGACTGAGATGACTAACCTGCCCAGCAACTACGCCCCCACAAACGCAGGGCGCTCCGGAAACCCCGGCTCCGATTACCCTGGCCCAAACCGCGGCGCAACGGGCAACCGTCCAGCGAAGGGTCCGCGCGGTAAGGGTCGCCTCAAGTTCGGCGCCGACAACAGCAACCCCAACGTCAAACAGGTTCGACTCACTCTCGTCTTCATCGACTTCTGGTCCGCTCTCAAGATCTCATTCTTGATCGGACTCGCGCAGGCAATTGTGGTCATTATTGCCACGTTCCTGCTCTACCTCGTGTTTGTTCAGACGGGCATCTTTGATCGCGCTAACAGCGTTGTCGGCCAGGTTGTCGGCGGAAACGGATTCGACGTCCGCAGCATTGTGTCGATGGGACAGTCGGTGGCTTTCGCCGCAGTTGCCGGGGTGCTGAATATGGTTGTTATCACCATCATGGGCGCGGTTGTGGCCGTGATTTACAACATCATTGCCCGCATTGTGGGCGGCGTGAAAGTTGGCTTCGAAAGCGACTGACCCGATTTAAGAATTACCCGCCATCTCGGGTAGTGTCGTATCTGTTGCTTCGGGGCTATAGCTCAGGTGGTTAGAGCGCTTCACTGATAATGAAGAGGTCCCAGGTTCAAGTCCTGGTAGCCCCACGAACGCGATAGTGTTCTCCCGCAAGGGGCCTTAGCTCAATTGGTAGAGCGCCTGCTTTGCAAGCAGGAGGTCAGGAGTTCGATTCTCCTAGGCTCCACAAACGACAAGACCCGCCCTCCACGGCGGGTCTTTTCATTTGCTGCGGCGGGGGCATCGAACTCCGGGCTGAGTCCTGAACGGTGCAGACCGTTAGCGTCCCACGAGAACCGTCTGCACTTGCTTGGCAATGAACGGACCGAGTGTGTTCGCGAACGTGGCCGTGAGGTGGTCTTGGTCGCGATATACGTCGACACCCCCGATAACGACAAAGCATCGCGTGTCGTCACAAAACAGGGACGAGAAGTCGAGCGAGCGGGCACCGTCATGTGCTCGGGCCGCCTCGGCAAAAATGTCTGGGCCGGGGAGTGCGATTTCACGTGAAACATCGCACTCCGACGCCGGGGAGTAGCGCAAACACTTGTTGGGGTCGTCGCCCGGAGCGGGATTGTCGGATAGGGCGACAACGGAAACTCCCGGTGCTTGAGCCGACCAGGCTTCCACCAGACCTGCGACCGCGGCGTCGGGGCTGCCCGCCGACTCGATCAGGTTCGACGACAAGCCGGTGGTGACAATGGCATCAAACGGCGCGTCAGAGGCGAGGACCTCGGCGAGACCAGCGTGCCACGCGTTACACGATGCAGTGAAGGCAGGATTGGTTCCGCCAATTTCGGTGACCGTCCAGGGGCAACCACCTTTGAGGTACGTGGTCAGTGACCAGCCTTTCAGCTCGGCCTGCGTAATCACGGCGTCGATGTACTGATAGGCGTGACTGTCGCCGATCAGGGCAATTCGTGGAGCAACGTCATTTTCGTTCCCGAAGTGACACGAAACAACCCGTGAATCGTTCAACTGAACAAAGCATTCGGTGTGACCGGGGCGATCTGCGTTACCGAATCCGGGATCCGGGATGATGGTGTCCACCAAAGCAGGATTTGAGCAACCGGTCATAACTTCGGCACCAAAACAGGCCGGGGGATGCGCCGCGACGTCGGCCAGCTCTGCAGAGGCGGCTTGATACTTGGGGAACTGAACGGCGAAGGAACCAAGGAGGAGAGCGCCCGTGACACCGACGGCCACGAGCATCCATCCAAATGTGAAGCGGGGCTGAAGCGACGTGAGGGCCGACAACTTTCGCATGGGATCTTCAACGAATCGCTTTGTGGCCCATGCCAGCACGAAACAGAAGACAAAAAGAGCCACGCGGTTGATGAAACTCAAGCCCCAACCGGCGATAAACGGAGCCACGACAATCAGCGGCCAGTGCCACAAATAAAGCGAGTACGAAATGTCACCGACAAACCGAACCGGCCGCAGGCTCAACAAACCACTGGCATGCCACCAGCGGCGACTTGACCCAATCGCGAGAACGGCGACCGTACCCGCCACGGGGAAGAGCGCGAGCCAGCCAGGAAAGGGCGACGATCGATCCAGCAACAGGGCGCTAGCGACGACAACCGCAAGACCCAGGTAACCGAGCACGTTGCTCTGCCACGTGCGCGCGACGCGACGCCCCCAGAGTGCGAGGAGAGCACCGGCCGCGAATTCCCATACGCGCGTAAATAAGACGAAGTAGGCCTGTGCGGGATTAACGGCGGTGTACCAAATCGACGCCACGAGCGAGAGTGCGCCCAGCACCCCGATCGTGGCGCCAAGGGCGACCCATCGTCTCCGGATTCCCCAGCGCACCGCCAGTGAGAACGTGGCCAAGAGAATGAGCGGCCATACGACGTAGAACTGCTCTTCAAGGGAGAGCGACCAATAGTGTTCCGCAATCGTGCGTGAACTACTCGTGAGATAGTCCACAGAACCCGCGGCCAGTGACCAGTTTTGCGCGTAAAGAGCGCTTGCCCCGATGTCGCGAAGTGACTCGGGCAGGTACGCCAACGGCATGACGAAGGTAACCAGCACGAGACTGACGATGAGAACGAGAAGAGAGGCCGGTACGAGGCGCCGAATCCGGCGAGCCCAGAATTCCGGCAGCGAAATACGGGCGCGTGCGCGCAACTCACGCGTGAGCTGCCCGGATATCAAAAATCCGGAGATAACGAAAAAAACATCAACGCCGATGTAGCCGCCACTGAGCCGATTCGGCCAAAAGTGGTAAACCACAACCAGGAGCACCGCGAGTGCACGAAGTCCCTGAATGTGCGGAACGAAGTGGTCAGGAACTTCCTGTCGCGTTGTTGCCACCGAGGTTATCTGAGCTCGACGCCTAGTCGAGATCTTCCTCAACCCAGAGTTCGTCGTCCGCGCGGAACGTCTGATAAATCACGTAGCCCACGCCGAGAGCCACGGCTACGCCCAGCCCGATGGCGATGTACTTGCCCGTTCCGGCCTTGGCGACTACGGGAACGGCACGCTTGCCGGCGGATCCGAGCGCGCGACCGAGGAGAGAAGATTTTCCACGAGCGGCGTCGACCACCGACATCGTGGACCCGACTACCGAGGCAATCGAGGGAATGACATCCCCCACCAATCGTTCGCGAGCCGACCGGGCAGCGTGGCGCGTGCCCTCGGAGAAGCGTGGATACAGGTCGTCGTGGGCATATCGACCGGCCTCGCGTCCGGCAGCCCGGAGCACGGTTCCCGCCTCGGCCAAGACCTCACGCTGCTGGCGAAGTAGGCGGTCGGCGTCGCGACGAATCTCCTTGGCGGTGGGCTTCTTGGTGGCCATGCGCATCTCCTTTGGTGGAGCCGGTAGCGCTCCTGTGTCCATCTTGCCATTCCTCGCTGGCACGCAAAGGAACTTCGACAGGTGTGACAGGATGATAACCATGACTCTGCACACCGCCGTCGCTGATATTTCCACCAATCGAGGCCACATCCTCGTGAACCTTTTCGGACACCACGCTCCGAATACGGTCGACAATTTCGTTGGTTTGTCGATGGGAACAAAGGAATGGTCACACCCTGAATCGGGCGCCACATCAACGGAGCCCCTCTATAACGGCGTGGTTTTCCACCGTGTCATTCCCGACTTCATGATCCAGGGCGGCGACCCCATTGGCACCGGAACCGGCGGGCCGGGATACCGATTTGCGGACGAAATTCACGGCGAACTGGTTTTTGACCGCCCCTATCTTCTGGCTATGGCAAACGCCGGCCCAGGCACGAACGGTTCGCAGTTCTTCATTACGATTGCCGCCACCCCTTGGCTCAACGGTAAGCACACCATTTTTGGTGAAGTCGCCGACGACGCGTCACGAGCAATCGTCGACGTGATTGGTGTCACGCCGACCGACGGCCGCGATCGCCCGCTGGACGCCGTGGTGATTGAGTCCATCACCATTACACCTGCCGGCTAGAACGTGAGCAGTGCGGATCCGCAACCGGCCGGTTGCCGGTGGCATCCTCAAACACAGACGTTCATCACGTGCCAGCGATGCGGAACGGCGATTTGCCCCAAGTGTCAAACACCGGCTCCTGTCGGGGTGCTCTGCCCCGACTGCTCGGGTAAGGCAAGCTCGAACCAGCGCACTGGCGGGGCTCGGCGATTCTTGCGAATTCCCGGCACGGCAACGCCAGTTGTCACCTACACGCTCATCGGTATCAATGTTTTCATTTACCTGCTGCAGCTGATTCCCGGCCTCAACCTGACGGCTGCGCTGCTCTACTCGCCGTACTACTCACTCGCGGAGTTTGCTTCTGCGGGCGCGCCCTATGAACCGTGGCGCATGGTCACGTCGATGTTTGCCCACTCGCCCTCATCGTTTCTGCACATTCTGTTCAACATGTTCACGCTGTGGATGTTTGGGCAGGCTCTCGAATCGATGCTCGGACGGGCCAAATTTCTCGCCCTCTACTTCATCTCGGGGCTCGCCGGCTCACTCGGGGTCCTGTACTTCGACTTGGCCCTCGGGCTGGAATTCAATTCGGTGGTTGGCGCCTCGGGCGCGATATTCGGGCTGATGGGCGCCTATTTGGTGATCTTGCGACACCTGGGCGGAAACTCGACGAGCCTGCTCGTCCTGCTGGTGATCAACGTCGTGATCAGCTTCCTTCCGGGATCAAATCTGTCGTGGCAGGCACACGTGGGTGGCCTCATTGGAGGCGCCGTCGTCGGTTTGATTTACGCTCGAACGCGAGAACGCAGCAAGAAGCGCCTGCAATTGGGCCTGATTGCTTGTGTGGTCGCCGTCGAAATCGTGGCAGCACTCGCTCACGCGCCGATCTTCGTCGGCTAACGCCCCCACGAAAGCACGAGGGGCGCGCTCACGCGAAAAACTTACCCACAGGTTATCCACATGCGGAGAATTACACGTGTGTAAGAACCTCTAGCGCCACCGGGTGGTCATCAGGAAGCCGACGAACGCGATTCCGAAGCCGACCAGGATGTTCCACTGACCCAGGGCCGCTACGGGGAGACTGGCCTGCGAGATGTAGAACACGATGATCCATACGAGCCCGAGAAGCATGAAGCCAAACATCACGGGCTTGTACCAAACGGGATTCGGGTTTCCCTCGGTATCGCGTGATGTGCGGGTTTTAGTTGTTCGTGACTTTGCCATAACTCAATGAGTATAGCCGGTGCTTCACAGCGCCCGCACAGAGTAAATCTGAGACCCCCAGTAGGATGTTTTTCGTGACCACGCCACCCCCCGCCGACGAGACGACGCCCCCCGAGGGCGATTCACAGCAACCTCTCGACGACGCGGGCACGAGCAAGGATTCGCCTTCCGAGGCAACATCATCTGACGCAACTGACAGCGTCAACGAAGAAAAAGATGCCGCTAAAACGTTGGCAGAATCCATCGAGGCCGACGGTCCGATCGAGTCGGATCACGCAGACGGTGACGGTGATGCCGACGATTACGACGAGTCCATCGAAGCGGCTGTCGAAGCGATTGCCTATCACCCGGTGTTCGACGCCATCGAGGAAGCGCCCTCGGCCGCTGAAAACGGACCAAGCAAAACAGGCAAGAAAGCAAAAAAGAAAGTTTCGGCTCGGGACGCGCTTCGCACGTTCTTCTTGTCCCGGGGATTCTCGCGCGGGCTAGGGGTCGTCGGCGAGTCTCTCATCACCCTCGGTGTCGTCGTGATGTTGTTCCTCGGGTGGCAACTCTGGGTCAACGACGTGATCATCTTTAACGAGTCCACGGTCGTGGCAGAAGAAAACGCAAAAAAGTGGACGACCTCAAAGACGCCCTTCCCCACGGCGACCGATGCCGCGGCTCCCGACTACGGACCCGCGCCCGTCATGAGCAAGGCTGACATCGATACTGTTTTCGGCAACATCTACAT